>NZ_LEKR01000026.1:0-54888 GCF_001580555.1 Stenotrophomonas sp. DDT-1 | reverse complement strand
CTACAGCGATGCCAACCGCATGAACGCGGTGAAGCAGGGCAATGCCGTGCTGGAAAGCTACGCCTACAACCATCGCGGTGAGCGCGTGCTGCGTACCCCGGCCAGTGGCGCGGCTCAGATCACCCTGCATGACGAAGTAGGGCAGTGGCTGGGCAATTACTCGGCCACGGGCCAGGCGCAACAGCAGGCCATCTGGCTGGACAACTATCCGGTAGCGCTGATCAACACGCCGGCTACCGGCGTGCCGGAGCTGGCCTACGTGCAGCCGGATCATCTGGGCACGCCGCGCGTGGTGATCGATCCGGTGCGGAATGTTGCAATCTGGGAGTGGAGCAACAAGAGCGAGGTATTCGGCAACCAGATTCCGAGTGCTGACCCGCTGCGCTTCCCGGGCCAGCAGGCGACCGATGCGAGTGGGTTGTTCTACAACTACCAGCGGGAGTACGAGCCGGAGGTGGGGCGGTATTCCCAGAGTGATCCGATTGGGCTGGACGGAGGTGTGTCGACATACTCGTATGTCGGTGGAAGTCCAGCTTTGTTTGCGGATCCGATTGGGCTGCAAAGAACGCTAGTTCCCTTCATCCCCCCCCCAGGAGGGGCAGTCGGTTTCAACCCAAATGAACCTCAGAACTACCAATCGCCTGGAGGTGGGCAATACTCGTCCGATTCAGAATTCCTAAACTCATTGGTGGCGGCGAGTCGGTTGTCCGGTTTGGAAAATTGGATAAATCCAAATGGCATTAACCAATCTGTGGCCACTGCATTGCTGAGTAAGGCACTGGCATCACCCTCATCAGAGGGGAGGTCGGTTCCCTGGCCCGATCGGAAGAGAGGGGGGTAATCTTGCAACTGTCGAGCAAGTAGGGATGGTCGTAGTCCCGACAATTGTTCAATCGGTGACAAGGAGTTTGCTTTCGGTTACGGTTTCAGCAGTCGGTTGTCAGAGGCAAAAAAAATGGCTGAGAAGGACGCGAAGGATAAATTGGGTGCCAAGTCGACCCACCACATTCAATGTAGGTGCACAAGCCCGACCGGAGAGGGGATCATCCCACATGGGTAATTTGCCTACAGCCCTTTCGGAAAATTTCTCAGTTCTTCTGGATTCCGGGGACATGGCTGGTGCTGCATCACTGATTCGTAGTGCCGCTGTTGTGGGCTCCGCAGAAGCAATCTTTCTTTCTTCGAGCTTTAGTCGCCCTCATGAAAGCATCGATGAGTTCGAGTTAAGAAGCTTGGCTGAGGTAGAGCTCTCAGCAGCGAAAGGGTACGCCCCCGCGCAATATAGACTCGGCTGCTATCTACAATTCGGAGACTTTGTGGATGTGGATCCTGTGGGGGCAGCCCAGTACTTTAAGCTGGCCGCGAAGGCTGGATATCCTCCCGCAATGTATGAGTATGGGTTGGCGCTTCTCCATGGCATAGGTGTAGATAGCAAGCATGACGAAGCGATCTCGTGGATCATGCTCTCGGCTGAGAAAGGAGATGAGACTGCTGCTGAGTTCTTGAAGAATATGCGAGACAGCTAGCGTCCTATGATGTATTCAGCGATATCCGTAATGCGCCGCGGCAGCTGACCCAACCCCAGGACTGTACTACCGGCACACCGATCGAAACCTATGGCTACGACGCCACCGGCAACCGTACCTCACTGACCACCTCGGCAGGCACCGCCAGCTACACCTATCCCGCAACCAGCCACCGGCTGACCGCCGTGGACGGCGAAGCGCGCAACCATGACGCGGTGGGCAATACCACCAGCATCGGCAGCAAGACGTTCACCTACAGCGCGGTATTCGCAGAGTGATCCGATTGGGCTGATGGGAGGGATTGGTACGTACCTGTATGCCTCCGGGAAGCCTCTTTCGAAGATCGATGAAAAGGGGCTGGTCGACGTCTGGGTATGGATGCCGCTCCCCTATGAGGGAGGGCGGCCGAGCTATGGAAAGCTGCATTCCTCTTTCGGGCACATATCGACAACTTCAAATGGTGTCGATTACTCATTTGGCCCTGCGGGCAACTCGATAAGTACAAACTACGTTTCATCTCAGCTTAATTTGCGCACTGGCATTAAGCACACAATAGAACTTACACCGCAGCAGGAGTCAAAACAATCGGCATGTCTCGCGAGGCCGCAGGGGGAGTACAGTGCAATAAATAATAACTGCGGGACGCCGTTGCAGAATTGCATGCGGGAGATTGGCAAGGAGCTTCAGCCTGTGAACATGATTCTTCCGGAATCAATAAACCACCTGCTTTGGTGGATGTCTGATGACTCAACCATTCAACGCGGGAAAAGGTGATGAAATTTATTCCTGGAATTTTTCTTATCTGCTCAGTCTTAACTATCACCTCTTGCGAACACAAGGGTAGAGAAGTTGTGCCGGAGGGCGTGATCGAAGTTTATGATTCTGCAGAGGGCGGGGGCGTAATTGGTACAAGTACTACTCCGATTCCGGTTGTTGGATATGTTTATCCGGATAAGACTCGTTACGTGCTGAAGGTCTGCTATCTGGGTCACATAGGGTATGCGCGGGATGGAATACGAGAGCTAAGATCAACAGTGGGCCGGAGCTCATCCTGCCCGGAAACCGCGAGAAGCGCGGACTAGAGTTAACTAAGCGAGGCGAAACTGAGATCACCAAGCTGGAGACTGTGGCGAAACAGGAGCTGCCACTGCGTGAATTACCTAGTTGGATATGGGCCAGAGCGTACCCAGCGAGGTTGGGAAGACACAGTGATGGCAGGGCACCTTGGTGCGGTGACGTCTGCTGAGGGATGCACGGGGGCTCGGCGCCCCCGCTACACCCTATCCCGCAACCAGCCATCAGCTGACTGCGGTGGATGTCGAGGCGCGCAGCCATGACGCAGCGGGCAACACCACCAGCATCGGCAGCAAGACGTTCACCTACAACGATGCCAACCGCAACTCGGTTGCCAATGGTCGACTTAATCGAGCTGCAGCGCATCCGGGGAACGCCAATCTCTTGCGGGGTGGGTCGAAGATCCTGGGGCCCCTTGGAGCAATCGTGAATTACAGGTCAAACTACAATAAATGCCAATGTCCGGCGAAGTGATTTTCATAAGGTTCATGAAGGGTGCAGCTGCGGCGGGAGCGCTGGGGATCTGTTGCGCGCTGATCGCGTCCATGTTGAGTATGCGCTGTCCAGTCGCTAAGTACTCTCCGGAAGTTATGTTTGCTCTTTTTTTCGCGTTGCTGATGTTGCTCGTATATTCCAAGTTCGAACTGGCGAGAAGGGGAATTCTGTCGATTGAGGTTGGGCAGGTGCGTTTCGCGTTCGCAATAGCGCTCCTGGCCGAGATGCTGATGATTGGGTTGCTCGTCGCCCGCAACCTCGAATGCGATAGCTTCGTTCGCGCGATTCCCATTCCTGGTGCACTACTTGTTTTCTATACAGCTGTCGCATTCTCATTTTTATTCGGTGATATCTATCTTGGTCCTGCGCGAAAAATCATCAGGCTTGGAGCTCGGCCGAGGAAATTCTTGAGGGAGGAATAGTTGGCACTGGGTGGATTCAAAGCTGACGCGCAACGTTCTCGGGCTACCGTTCTGCTTCCCGTATCAGTAGTCGTAAAATTTTGGCGGCCCCATCCTCAACTAATATCGGAAACCCGACCCTGTGGTGGGGTGGCCCCAGCAGAGCGATCCGTTGGTATCGCTGAAGGAGTGGGTAATCGTCAGTCGTTTCGGAGAGCGTGGCAATGAATGGCGAGCCGAAATGAGCTACATAGAGAGGGTCGTTCTGGCGACTCTGTGTTCGACCGTAATCCTGATGGCCTGGTGGGGGGGGGCAGAACTTGCAAGGCGTCCTCATCCTCGACTTCGCGATGAAATCCATCGGGCAAGGTTTCCTTTGCTTCCTTGCCAGTACAGTTTTCGGCCGTGCTGATCAAGGATAGGCCGGTGTTGATGTTGCTTCTTTCGCAGGTTCTCTCGATTGTGATCGTGTTTTTTCTCAATGGGGGCCGAGACTTGCTCTAGTCCATCTGTGGATCATTGAACTGGAAAGCTACAGCTACAACCATCGCGGTGAACGCGTGCTGCGTGCCCCGACCGGTGGCGCAGCGCAGGTCACCCTATACGACGAAGCGGGGCAGTCGCTGGGCAACTTTCGGCCATGGGCCAAGCGCAGCAGCAGGCCATCTGGCTGGACAACTACCCGGTGGCGCTGATCAATGTGCTGAGCGCCGGCGTGCCGGAGCTGGCTTACGTCCAGCCAGATCACCTGGGTACGCTACGCGTGGTGATCGATCCGATGCGGAATGTCGCGATCTGGAGTGGAGCAGATTGGGTGGCTTCGCCGCCTTTTCTCACTTGAAGATATGAGGCGAGATAAGGTCGGTGGTGGATCCCTTTCGGTCCCTCCACTGCTTGGAGTTGGGTTTGGCGTCATGTCGGGATCTGGCTACACAGTTCCTGGTCAGATAGCTGCGCCGACTGGAAAAGGATGCGGGTGTCCTTGAGATGAGAAAATACAATCGTTTTTTTTGGGCTTACTACATCATGTTCTTCTGGGCGCTCAGGCTGGTTGCTTGCTTTGGAGTTGCCGTAAATTCAGTGCTCCTTGCCTTTGTGCTGGTTGATATTTCTGATGGTGGACGAGACTACGGATTTGCGGGTTTGGCGTTTGTCGCGCTCTCTCTTTGCACAGCGTTTGCCATGTGGAAAATCGGGTCTGTCGGCCTGCTCCGTCTTCGGCAAAGGAGGGCACCATAGATCTTTCCAGGGATGCTCTGAACAACTGCCGGGGTAGTGCCGGCCGTACGCAGGTGGCGTCCCGTTGTATTTGGTAGATCCACCTGGTCTGTGCCCGTGTGAGTGCGTCGACTACCTGGGCGTGACGTTCGGTGTGGCAGACCTCGCCTTTGGAGGCTTGGAAGCTGTGAATGGCGAAGGAGTCACCATTGCCGGTGTTTTGTCTCCGCAGCCCGAAGTTGCAATCCCCGGATTCCTGGTAATGGTGAATGGTGGAGCAACGGCGTACGATGGAGTGTCAGTGATACAAACCGCTCAGGATGCAAAGGAAAGAGAGTCCATCTATACCGAGGTGGCGGGGGGCAGTTGGCGCGAAGACGGGAGAGCTGTCGTCATTCGGCTTGACGTTCAACGGTCACCTTAAGGCCACACGGAACTGTTGCACTGCGTAGCCCCTGACAAGGATGCGCTGGATGCCATGAAGGCGGTGAAGGATGTTTCGGGTGGGTCTGGGTGCAGTTGCATATAATGGAGGTGATATGCATATGCGCAAGAAAATAATGAATTGGCTTGGTTTGTTGTTATTTGCGCTAGTTTTTTTGAGGTCCTCGTCCTATCTTGTATTGAAGGTGTATGCTATTGGTCACCTTGAGAGGGGGTGATTATTTTGTAATGTTGCCTATGGCGCTGGGGTCACTCCTGATTTGCGGCATGTTCATGGCAATTGTGATTAAAGAAATGAAATCCAATCAGTAGGCTGCGCCTGGAGCATCACGCGCGACGTATGGTTCCGACAGATGATTGCATGGGTATCACTATTCACGATTTCCAGCTGGTTGGAATTCGTCTTGATCCGCTGTCAGGTGTGACTGTTTCTCTGTTCGATGAATCTTCGCGGGCATCCTATGATTTGGTCTTTGGCCAAGTCAGGAGAGCAAGCGTTGATGGTTTCTCTAGCCAGAATGTCGTGCTCGATCTCAAGGTCTTCAATCGAAAGGATGATTCCTTTGAATTCAAGCGGTGTTGCTTCCTCCTTGGCCTAGATCCATTGGCTGCCAGGGAAATTGTCGATGGTGACACCTTGGTCTTCATTGAGGCCTCTGTCGGCGCAGAGATTGCACTTCTAGTAGAGGGCACTTGGGATAGCCGGTTGATCCCTGTCAAATCATGATTCCTGATCTGTCGAGCGCATCGCTCCAAGACGCACGCACCGCTTGGCTTGTAGGTCGACAGGGATCTGACGGAGAGATGGATTGTGGGACGGACCATCATCGGGCCAACGCAATGGGCTCTACCGTGCGTGCAGCCCTATGAACATCATGGATCCTGTACTCAGCGAACTGCTTTCCCGGCTCGGTGTCGACACTGACTTCGGCGATACGGTGCTGACCTGTCCGGAGACCTGAGGAGCCTATGAGGACACACCCCTGCATGTGGTGGCCTATTACAACGATGTGGCCCTCCTCAGCGCATTGATGCCCTTCGTGACCACCATCGATGTGCGTGGCGATCTTGATCTGACGCCGCTGGCAAGCGTGGTGGCACATGGCAGCGTCGCGGCTGCGGCCTATCTCCTATGGTGTGGTGCAGACCCACACGCACGGAATGAGCTTGATCGGACACCACTGGAAATGATGTGCCAGGACCCGAGGTTTGATGATGTGGTGTGTATGGTCGACGCCGCAGATGGAACCTGCTGATGGAAACTTCTGAAAAGAGGTTTTACCGATGCGCCTGATGAACTTCATCTGTCCACTTTGTGGCGCCAGCGGGCAGCGCTTTCCCCTGCGATTTGCTGGAAGGCGTCAAGCAAAGATGTCGTGCCGGGGGGGGCGCGTGGAGCTTCGTTCAGACCCGCGGTTGGGCACGTACACGCTCTATCTTCTGTACACACAGGTCGTCATCCTTGTGGCGGCATTGCCGCTGATCGGGGCCAGTGTCGCGGGTGAATGGGTACGGCTGGGAATGATCTGTCTGGTAGTGCTGATGCTGTGCTGGTTCCCGGGCGTGATCAGGCACGCACGAAGTCCGATCGTGCGCGCCTGCCGGGATGCCGATTACAGCTATGCGCGCAGGCCAGGTGCTTCGACTGCGCACGCTGCCGCAAATCCGGAGCAGCGTAGCGACACGCCAAGTGCCAGCCCATGATAGGGAAGTCAAGAAATGACATACCATCTTGGGCGCGAGGTGCAGTCCCTGAATCGTTTTGCAGAACGGGTTGCAGATGGTAATTAACATTTGGCCGGCCCTTTCTGGGGCTCTCATGTCCATGCCGAAGGCTGGCATCTTGCGTGTAGCGGTGCTGCTCTTGCCAATGCTGGGGGGCTGCAGCATTCATCAGTTTCAACATACGGAATGGAGGTCGGACTGGGTCGATGTTTCGTCCGGTGCGATCTTCCCTGGCAATTCAACGACGCTGCCGCTTGACCGCATTTCCACGCTTGATCCTGATAGTGAGGCAGCCATTGCGAAGTGGATGTTGGAGCATTCGCTGGTCGTTGTCTCGGCATCAGAGGTTGAAGGGAAGATCGGTCCAATGCCGTTGAGTGACCTGAAGCCAGCGCCCGGGGAGAGCGTCTATCTCGTCAGGGCCGCTTCGGATGAAAGTAGGGGCAAGTTCATCGGCTACGTCAACGACAGGGGACTTCTCATCGTGTATGGGGTGATGGGGGGCTGCGGTGAGCAGAAGCAACGGGTGGTTGCCGTGAGCCTTCGGGAGAAGCCCGCCAACGTATTCGGTCGATGCTCGGCGGCGCTATAGTCGAGTGCCATGGTTGGAACGCCACTCCATGGGCGGTGAGCGGGTGGAGCTTGAAGTTGGAAGTCTTTTCGATGACTACTCTGATATTCAAAGAGTAGCGTCGGGGCAGCAGGAGCCACTGGCCTATCATCTATCTGCTTTGGCCTGCCTCCTCTACGAGATAGGGAGGAGGATGAGTGAAGAAGTGTGATTGCAGATAGGCGTGCACGTGCCGGAGCATCCCATGCGCCGCGTGATCGCTTTGAGCTTGAAGAAGAAGCCCACCCGTGTCTTCGCAGGATGTTCCGCAGCGCGCTGACAGCTCTGTTCGTTGTCGCCGCTCCAGAGTAATCAGCGCAAAGGCTGGAATGGGGCGCGTCATTCAAATGACTTGGTTGAATGGACGGTGATTTACCATGGAGCTTGAAGCGAAAAGGGTAGTTTTCTTTTCTCAACAGGATGAACGGTTCTTCTTCGAGTGGATTGGTCGAATCGGCTGCATCGGTAATGTGGTCGGCAGAGGGGATGTCATCTATCTATCCCTGGATCCAGATGCGGTTCTGGAGGAGGACGTCTGGGAACTGGCCGCATTGTTCAGGAGGTATCGGATTCCACTGGCCCAGCTGCGAACGCTGGAGGCAGGCAGGTACTCTCGAGCGCTGCGCGATGCCTTGCGCGAGTAGGGCGCCAAGCGGGAGGCAAGGTGCATGAGCTCCCGCACTCCTCCACAAAGGAACGCGATCGGGCTGCACGCCCTCGGAGAGGTACAAGATGAAAGCCAGGCAGATTCTTCGGTACGGGCTGGCCTACGCGGTGTCGTGTGGAGCACTCTGGCTGTTCCTGCACTTTGTGGGCAGGGCGCTTTACGCCTTCGACTCACATCAGGTTTTCTTCTGGCTGTACGCCGTCAGCCTTTTGTTGCTGGGAATCTGCGCACGGGTTCCCGCCGCGGGCCGCCTTACGATCAGGCGGCTTGCCAAGGGGGCTGGCTTGGGGCTGCTCGCGGGCCTTCTGGCCCAGGTCGTGGTGCTTGTACTGGAAGCCTATAGATTCAGCGGATTCAGCCCATCGCTGCTCTGGCAGGTACCGGTTTCGCTGACGGTGATGAGCGTCGTGCTGCTCACGCCGCTCTGGGGCGTAGTGCTGGTTGCCCTCACTGCCGAACACCGCCGCGACAACCACCCACGTCAGGCCTCGAACCCATGAAGCACCTGAACGCCTTTTGCCTCGTGGTTGCACTGACATCCTGTACGGCGCATCCGAACCGCACCACGAAGTGTCCGCCGGCCCATTTCACCTACGTCGGCACCGAGAGCGTCGACGGGCTGACCTACGGGCGCTTCCAGGTCACCCACAACGCTGGTCAGCCGCTTCAGCTGTGGGTGGATGAGAGACGCAGGTTGAACCCAAGGACCGCTCGCGCAGAGATGAGGCGCACAGGCGAGGTTGCCTGGCGGCCTTACAACGTGATCCTTGAGGAAATCACACCGGGAGCGATCGGGCTGTCGATCGGGCAGGATGAACGGCAGAGCGTTCTGTTCGATGGTGACGGCCTGTTCCTGCCCGGGCAATCCAGCGCGGGCGCGAATTACTCCATCGTGGTACAGGACGCTGCCGGTTGCGAGCATCGCTCGGCAACGTTCATTCCCTGACATTCCTGGGGGCGCGCCGGCCAGGCAACGAAGGAAAAATGGCGCGCCCGGAGGGATTCGAACCCCCGACCAATGGCTTCGGAAGCCACTACTCTATCCGGCTGAGCTACGGGCGCGTTGTAGAACCGCCGCGCCGTCGGCCAGTGCCGGGGCGGGCATCGCAGCGCCATGAGGCGGTGCGGGACCGGCATTCTATCCAGTTTCGTCGAACAAATCTCCCCCCACCGGCAAAGCCCTGCCGGAGGGGCAGGAGTATCCTATCGCCATGGCTGATACCCCCCTCACTTCGCCGCAGTCGCCGGCGACGCCGCGTTGGCGGCATTACTGGAGTCTGATGCGCGCTGATCGCCCGATCGGCACGTTGCTGCTGCTGTGGCCCACCTGGTGGGCGTTGTGGCTGGCTGCCGGCGGCCTGCCACCGCTGTGGACGCTGTTCGTGTTCACCGCCGGCGTGTGGCTGACCCGCTCGGCCGGCTGCGTCATCAACGACTACGCCGACCGCTGGCTCGACCCGCACGTGGAGCGCACCAAGGCGCGTCCGCTGGCCACCGGCGCAATCAGCGGACGCGCCGCGCTGGCGCTGTTCGCGGTGCTGATGCTGGTGGCGTTCGGCCTGGTGCTGACCCTGAACGGGCTGACCATCGGCCTGAGCTTCATCGGCGTGTTCCTGGCTGCCAGCTACCCGTACCTGAAGCGCTACACCCATCTGCCGCAGGTCTACCTGGGCATGTCGTTCGGCTGGGGCATCCCGATGGCGTTCGCCGCCGTGCAGGGTGAAGTGCCGATGCTGGGCTGGCTGCTGTATGCCGGCAACATCCTGTGGTCCACCGCCTACGACACCTGGTATGCGATGGTCGACCGCGAGGACGACCTGAAGATGGGCTCGCACTCCACCGCGATCCTGTTCGGTGATCTCGATCTGGTCATCCAGGGCGTGCTGTACGCGCTGTTCCTGGCCACCATGGCGCTGGTTGGCGTGCGCGGCGGGCTGGGGGGCTACTACCTGGCCGGCGTGGCCGTGGCTACGGTACTGGTGGTGTACGAATTCTGGATCTGCCGCAACCGCGAGCGCGGCCCGTGTTTCAAGGCGTTCCTGCACAACAACTGGGTCGGCGCCGCGCTGTTTGCCGGTATCGCCGTGGACCTGGCGCTGCGTTGAGAAGCGCAGCCGAGCGTGCGCTCGGCTCTACAGCTGACAGTGCTTCTGTAGCGCCCGAGCTCATGCCCGGGCGGCGGCGCGCAGCGCCGGGCCTTCCGCCACCTACGACCAATAGGTGGCTGACAGCCCACACCCCACCGCCCAGAATCGGTCCATCGAACCTGGGAGGGTAGGCGATGGCCTCGACGGCAGCAGTACAGGATGGCTGGATGGCGCGCGCAGCGCTGCGCTCGGCCGCCTGGGCGGAAAAGTGGTTCCCCGACGCGTACGTATTCGCAGTGCTGGGCGTGGTCATCGTCGCGCTGGCCGCGATGGGTTTCGGTTCGACCCCTCAGGCCACCGCCAGCGCCTTCGGTGACGGCTTCTGGAGCCTGATCCCCTTCACCATGCAGATGGCCTTCGTGGTCATCGGTGGCTACGCCGTGGCAACCGCACCGGTGGTCGCACGCTTCATCGACTTCCTGGCCCGGGTGCCGCGCACCGGACGCGGTGCGGTGGTGTACGTGGGCCTGGTCAGCATGCTGGCCTCGCTGCTCAGCTGGGGCTTCTCGCTGGTGTTCGGTGGCCTGCTGGTCCGCGCGCTGGCCCGCCGCACCGAACTGCGCATGGACTACCGCGCGGCCGGTGCGTCGGCCTATCTCGGCCTGGGCGCGGTGTGGGCGATGGGGCTGAGCTCGTCGGCTGCACAGCTGCAGGCCAACCCGGCCAGCATGCCGCCGGGGCTGGTGGAGATCACCGGCGTTCTGCCGTTCACCGAAACCATCTTCCTGTGGCAGTCGATCGCCCTGACCGCGGTGCTGATCCTGGTCTCGCTGCTGATCGCCTGGCTGACTGCACCCGCGGCCGGCAGTGCGCGTACTGCCGAGGAGTTCCCCGGCGCTGCGCAGGCCGAGCCGGAACCGCTGCAGCGACGCACGCGCCCAGGCGAATGGCTGGAATACAGCCCGTTGCTGACCGTGCTGCTTTCGCTGCTGGCATTCGGCTGGCTGTTCAACGAGTTCGCCAACAAGCCGGTTGTCACCGCCATCGCCAACCTCAACACCTACAACTTCCTGTTCATTTCGCTGGGCCTGCTGCTGCACTGGCGCCCGCGCAGCTTCCTCAACGCGGTGGCCAAGGCGGTGCCGAGCACCACCGGCGTGCTGATCCAGTTCCCGCTGTACGGCGGTATCGCGATGATCCTCACCCACGCCGCCGGTGGTGACGGGCAGACCCTGGCGCACCGGCTGTCGAGCCTGTTCGTGCACGTGGCCAGCACCGATAGCTTCGCGCTGGTCATGGGCGTCTACTCGGCGGTGCTGGGCTTCTTCGTGCCGTCCGGTGGCGGCAAGTGGATCATCGAGGCGCCGTACGTGATGCAGGCCGCCAACGAACTGAAGGCGCACCTGGGCTGGGCCGTGCAGGTCTACAACGCGGCCGAAGCACTGCCGAACCTGATCAATCCGTTCTGGATGCTGCCATTGCTGGGCGTGCTGGGGCTGAAGGCACGCGACATCGTGGGCTTCACCTTCATCCAGTTGCTGGTGCACATCCCGCTGGTGCTGGGCCTGTTGTGGCTGCTGGGCATGACGCTGGCGTATGTGCCGCCGGTGATGCCGTGAGTGCAGGGCTGGCGTCCGTGCGCGAGCAGGACGCCAGCTCCGTTCAGCGCGTGTTTCCGACAGAGCGCGCCATGAATGCGCACAGTCGCGCTGACGGCATGAGCACATGCCGAACCCATATGAATCCTTCATCGGCTTGTGCCGCAAGGGGCCTTGCCCGTTCATTCACGCGCGTACACATCCGTGTAGCCGCCCACCCACGCGCGATTAACTCTCCGCTGCAGACGATGGCCCCGTCCACCGCATTCCGCGCGTGGCTTTCGGAGAACGGACATGGCACAGCAGAACCAGAACCCGAACCAGAAGCAGCAGGGCCAGCAGAACCAGCAGGATCAGCAGCAGGGTCGTGGCCGCGACCAGCAGCAGCAACAGCAGCAGGAACAGCAGCAGCGCAACCAGCGCAACCAGCAGCAGGGTGGGCAGGACGAGGAAGAGTGACTTCGGCACCCACTTCCTGTGGTGCGCGAAGCCCCGCCCCGTGCGGGGCTTCGCTTATTCCAGCACGCCGATGCGTTGCAGCACCGGCGCTGCTGACATGTCGTTCGGATTGGTGCCCGGCTGATCCTGCGGCACGTCCATGCCCATGCCGTGGTAGAGATCGACCCAGTGCTGTGCGATCTGCCCGGTCTGCGGGTTGCGGAAGTTCATCGGCTGCAGTGCGAACACATGGTGCGCACGGAACGCGCGCTCGATGAAATCCGAACAGTAGTAGCTGTCCTCGTTCAACACATACGACGTGTTGTAGGGCTTGCCCAGCATCGTGCGTGCGGTCGCGACCGCATCCTTGATGGCAGCCTGCTGCGATGCGTGCAGGCGATAGACCACGACCTGCCGTTGCTTGGCCCGGGCGTCCTGGCGGAACTCGACCAGCGATTGCCGGCGCGAGCCTTTCTCGTCCGCATGCAGTACCTCCCAGCCGTCTGGCGCCGCAGCGACCAGGGCCACGTGATCGAAGCTGGGGGCGCCCTGCTTGCCGGTGGCATCGTCGATGGCCGCGCTCAGGCCGGCATGGCCGGCGGTGACGAACAGCAGATCGCCTTCCCGGACCTCCAGCGCGGCCACAACACCAGGCCACAGCATTGGCACCAGCAGGGAGAGGGCAAGCAGGAATGCGCGCATGGGGCCAGGATCGAAGCGTGTGCGGCGTAGTCTAACGGCTGCTGCGATGACGTTGATTTCAGTATTAGTGTGATACTAGTCTCATTTCAGCATGTCGGGATATTCCTGACAGCGGATGTTGAAACTGAATTGACCGAGGCATGGCTATCCTTGCCTCCCTACCGCGCCGGAACCGCGCGCGACCGCCCGGAATCAGGAGGATCCCGTGAACCAGCTCCGCCCCGTTGCCCTGCTTGCGCTTGCCCTGGGGCTTGCGCTGTCCGGCTGCAAGCCTGCGCCCCAGGCGGCCCCCGCTGACGCCGCCGCACCGGCTGCGACCAGCACGGCCGCCGCCACGGCGCCGGCCACGCCGGTTGCCGCGGCCCCGGCAGACGCGTCTGCCAGCTGCCCCCATCCGGTCTTCGACGACTTCCTCAAGCATTTCGGCAACGAGATCGCGCTGCAGGAAACGTCCACTGCCGATCCGCTGCTGGACAGCCACATCGACAGCGAAGCCGAGCCGGAGCCACGCAAGGTGGAAGAGAAGGTGCCGCTTGCCAAGGTCGAATGGCCGGTGATGCCGGACCCGGCCACGCTGCAGCGCCAGGGCCGCGAGATGCAGGTCACCCGCCTGCCCGATGGCCAGGTACAGGTGCAGATGCGCACTCCCGATACCAGCGACCAGCAGATCTACACCTTTGCCCAGAAGCCGTGCTGGCAACTGGTCAAGCGTGAGGACGAATCGATCTGACCCTGAGCGACCGCCTGCGGGCGGTCGTGTGATCCACCCAAGGAGCCCCGCATGCGTCTGTCTCCCGTTGCCCCCGTGCTGGCCCTGATGCTTGCTGCCTGCAGCGGCCCTGAGGCGGCTGCACCGGCGGCCCCTGCTTCCACTGACCCGGCAGCGACGCCGGCCGCACCTGCGGCTGCCGTTGCGGACCATTCCACCCCTCTTACGCGCGACGAGACCGGCATGCATATCGATTGCCAAGGCACCCGCCTGCACCTGGCGGCCCAGCCCACCCAAGACACGGACGCTTCCCGGCTGACCACGCTGGAAATTGAAAAGGACGGCGCACGCCAGGCCATTGCTGCGCCCAAGGAGATGGACGGCTATACCGCCGTTGGCCTGGCCTGCGTGCAGGACCGCAGCGGTACGCCGTACTTCGTCGTGCAGTACGGTGAACTGCCGTTCGGCTGCAGCTTCTGCGAGTGGTACTACCTGTACGACGCCAGTGGCCGCCAGTTGACCCACAGCACACCGCCGCTGCGCGGCGCGGAAGGCGAGGAGCAGGAGCCCAACAACGATGAGTACGAGAAGTTGATCGACTCGCTCGGCATCAAGCACCCGGAGGTGAACTACATCGAAGACTGAGCGCAGCGGCAGGACGTCGCACGCGCGCTGTGAACGCAGCACTGCAGTACCGCAGTACCAGAAGTACCAGGAGCAGTACCCCTTAAGGAAATCCCCCTTTTCATAGAATGGATAGCACAGACATGGCAGACATCTACCAGGACATGGTCCAGCCCCGCGGGGCGGCCTACAGCAGTGACCGCATCAAACCGTGGAGCCACTACCGCGAGCCGATCGACCAGAGCGACGGCCGCCTGCATGGCAACTCCCGCCGGTGGGGCGATGCGACCCCGGAAGTACAGTCACGGGTGATCGACACGATCATCGAGTCGGCGCGCGAGAAGGGCCTGACCCCGCGCGAAACCGCGCACGTACTGGCCATCGCCCGCGTTGAATCGGGCTTCAACCCCGATGCCGCCGCTGGCACCACCTCGGCCTCGGGCCTGGGCCAGTTCATCGACAAGACCGGCAACCACTACCACCTCAACAACCGCAACCGCTTCGACGTCGGCGCACAGTCCGACGCACTGGTTGACCATTACATCGATAACCGCACGCTGGCGCACAAGCGCGGCCAGGGTGAGGAGTACATCTACAAGTACCACCACGACGGTCCGACCCGCGATTACGGCGGCCTCGCCCTGTCTGAAAAGAAGGTGATGCCGTACGTGGACAAGTACGAGCGGTTCGTGGAGCAGCGCCTGGGACTGACCCACGGCCAGTCCCAGGGCAGCCACGCGGCCCCCGCCGTAGCTGCGGCCACGCACGCGCAGGCCAAGCCGGCAGCGGTGCATGCCGAAGGCCAGACCCGCACCTTCGAGCAGACGATGCAGGTGATGCTGCCCCCGCAGAACGGGGTCAAGCCGCACATTACCGGTGAGTTCGGCGAACACCGCGCACACAAGCCGCACGGTGGCACCGACTTCAACTATGTCGGCGGCCAGCACGGCCGTAATCTGCAGCACCCGACCGTCAACGCGCCGATCTCCGGAACGGTGACGTTCGTCGGTGGCGACTACGGTACGGTGAAGATCAGGGATGCACAGGGCAACTCGCACGAGATCCTGCACCTGCAGTCGACCCAGGTGAAGGAAGGCCAGCCGATCAAGGCGGGTGAGCCGATCGGTACCATGGGCGGCCGTGGCCCGGGCGGTGCGGGTCAGTATGCCCAGCACGTGCATTATCAGTTGAAGGATCCGCACGGCAAGCTGATCAGCCCGCAGGACTTCTGGGACCACGGCAAGCTGAAGGAAACCAGCAAGGGTGGCCATTCGCATGACGCCGACCACAACGGTGTGCTGCGCCAGGGGGCCAAGGGCGAGGAAGTGACTGCGCTGCAGAAGGAACTCAACCGCCTGGGCGTGCGCGACGGCCAAGGCAACCCGCTGAGCGAGGACGGCAAGTTCGGTGCCAATACCAGGGACGCACTGATCGCCTACCAGAAGCAGCACGGGCTCTCCGCCGATGGCGTGGCGGGTCCGGCGACGCTGGGCAAGCTGGCCGAAGGCCGCAGCCATGCCGAGGCGGCGCCGAAGGGGCCGCAACTGGGCGACAAGGCGCATCCGGATACGCCGCTGCACAATGCGATCCGCAGCCACATGCCGGGCATGATCTGCAACGAGATGAGCGCGCATGTGACCGCCCAGGCCAAGGCCGCCGGCATCGATTCGCCGGAAAAGCTGCAGGGCGTCACCGTGCAGGATGGCAAGGCCTTCGTCGTGGGCACCGTTCCCGGCTTCCGTACTGCGGTGGACATGACCCAGACGGCACCGAGCCTGCAGGAGACCAGCGCTGCAATGCTGGCCAAGCACGAGCCTTCGCAGCAACACGTGCAGGACGAGCAGCAGCGAGTGGCCATGGGCCGTTGACCGCTGCGTGTGAAGAGGTGTGTGGTAAAGGAGGCCGGCCGGAGTAATCCGGCCGGCTTTTCCGTTCATGGGGCAAGGACATACACGGATGCCGTTTCGCATGATGCACAGCACGCCGCCAATGCAAGGCACGGCGTCCACATGAGCCGGGTGCTGCGGTGGCGCAACGCATGGCAGTGGGGAGGGCTGGCACTGCTGCTCTGCCTGTTGCCGCTGCCAGTGCTGGCGGCGGTCCCGATTCCGGCACTGGACGACCCGGTGGTGGACACCGCCAACGCGCTGTCCGCCAGCACCCGCGCAACGCTGCGCGAGCAGGCATTGCAGCTGCAGGCACGCAAAGGCGCGCAACTGCAGGTGCTGGTGGTGCCCAGTGTTGGCGATGACGGCATCGAAGCCTATGCACAGCGTGTCTTCGACCAGTGGCAGCTGGGCCGCGCCGGTGTCGATGACGGAGTGTTGCTGCTGGTGGCGGTACAGGACAGGCGCGTACGCATCCAGACCGGCTATGGCCTGGAAGGCACCATTCCCGATGCCTATGCCGCGCGCATCATCGACAAAGCCATCGTGCCGCGTCTGCGCGAAGGAGACCTGGACCAGGGCATGCTGGACGGCAGCAAGGTGCTGATGGCGCTGATCGATGGCGAGCCGCTGCCGCCCGAGCAGGATTCATCCGCACGCAACCTGTTGCCAGCGGATTGGCGTACAGGGGATTCAGTCGTTGCCCTGACGTTGCTGGTGGGGTTCCTGGCCGGTCTGTGGCGATCACCGCCGCGCCTGCTGGCCACCAGGACCGAGGCCGAGTCCAGCGGCAAACGCCGTGAGCGGCGGCGCAAGGCACTGGCAGCCAATGCGGCAATGCCCAGGCCGAACTGGCCGACATTGCCTGCCTGGGGCAGGCCGTTGCTGGTAACGGCGGTGATGGCCGCTGGGTTGGTTTCGGCGACGCTGCTGCTGCCGCGGCACGTGCTGCCTGCGCTGTTCTTCGTGCTGTTACCGGCCGTACCGGTGGCGGCGCTGCTGGGGTGGTGCTGGCGTCGCAGCCGTGGTGTGCGCATCGTGCTGTGCGGCATGTTGGCCGTCAGTATCGGTTTCTTTGTGGTGATGCTGGTCCGTGGTCAGTTGCCGCCCAGCCTTGCCCTGCACACGTTGCTGAACCTGGCGGTCGCCATTGCCGCCATGCTGGTGTTCTTCCTGGTGCAGGCCGGCCGCGCGCGCTGGCGCAAGAACCGCAACAGCTTCGCCGTGCGCCTGGTGGTGCTGGTGCTGTTGACCGGCGGCTATGCGCTGGGCGCGTTGCTGGCCATCGACCGGGCCAGCGATGAGAACGCACGCGTGTTGGCGACGATCGTGTCCAGCGTAGGCACGCTGTTCCTGTACTTCATCTGGGTGTTCACCCTGCTGCCCGGCGAAAAAGCACGCAGCGGACGAAGGTCGTCCCAAGGCTACCGTTCCTCGTCCAGCACCTCGTCGTCGAGTTCGTCCTCAAGCAGTTCCGGCGGCTGGTCCGGTGGCGGTGGCCGCAGCGGCGGCGGCGGCGCTTCGGGCAGCTGGTAGTTCAGGCCGCCCACACCCGCCAGCCCAGCGCGGCATCGCGCAGTTCGCCGCTGCCGCTCACATCACCCACCTGCAGCTGCACGCCCTGCGCATTGGGCAGGTCCTTCTGCTCGGGGAACCAACGACGGTCGGCGGCGACGATGATCAGCAGGCCCTCGTCGTCGCCCATCGGCGCGAACTGCGGCGACGGCGAGCTGATCGGCTGCAGGCCGAAGCGCTGGCTGGACTGTTCGCGCACCGCATCGACATCGTGGCTGGGCAGGCCAACCTCGCTCAGGCAGGTCAGCTCGCTGCCATGGAACACGCCTTCGCGCGCGCTGGCCGGCAAGCGACGGCGGCCGATCAGTTCAAGGATCAGGCCGTCCGGGCCGGTGAAGTACACCGACTGCGACTGCCAGCTGCTCTCCAGCGCAAAGTAATCGATGCCCTCAGGATTACGTTGCAGCGGGGTACGTTCGCGCAACCAGGCCATCGCCTCGCCGAAGCGGTTGTCCGGTACGTTGAAGGCCAGGTGCACGCCACCGACGGGGTGATCACCCGCCGCCTGCAGTTCGATCGTGCTCCAGCCGATGTGCACATGGTTGCCGACCACGCGCTGCTGCAGCACATCGTGGAAATACGCGGCGACGGTGGCGACGTCGGACACCGGCAGGGTGAGGTGAAGCAGGCGCATGACCGATTCTCCATGGACGCGCTCACTGTAGCGCTGGGGACTGCCCGGCGGCCACTAGCGCAGTGACTGGTTGAAGAATCGTATTGCGGCGTCCACTGCCTGCGCGTGGGTCTGCGCCTTCGGCACCGACGTCCTGCACAGGTCCTGCAGCCGCCGCTGTCCGGTCGGGGTGCATGCGGCGAGGAAATCGTAATGGCCGACGCCGGGCAGTACCTGCAGTGCAGCGCCCGCAATCACCGCACGCGCAGCTTCGCCATTGCTCTGCGGTGGCGCAACCGTGTCAGCCTCGCCCAGCACGATCGCCACCGGCTGTTCCAGCGAGGAGAGCTGCTCGGGCGCAAAAGCCTGCACGATTGCCGGTGCCAGCAGGAACACCGCGCGCACGCCGGGAAGGGCGCGTGCGTCGTTGGCGTGGGACATCCACGGCGACAGCTCGGGCGACGCCGCAGCGGCAACGCGCGCCTCCATCGTGTGCGTTGCCGCTTCCTGCTGGGGCCGGCAGACGCCGTCATCCGGATGCGCCGTGCAGAAGGCCAGCAGTCGCTGCAGGTCCGGTCGCGCGCCGGCCGCCAACAGTGCGGTGTAGCCGCCGGCCGAGAACCCGGCGACCCCCAGGCGCTCAGGATCGACATGCGGGCCCAGCACCGGATCAGCTTGCACGGCCGCCAGTGCGGCACGCAGGTCATCGGCGCGCAACCAGGTCAGAAGGCTGCCGGGCAGGGTCATGGTGTCAACGCCGTTGTTGCCTGGATGATCCACCGCAATCACCAGATATCCGGCCCGCGCCAGCGCCGTGCCCAGCCAACCCATCATGCGCGCGCTGCCGCCGTTGCCATGCGAGAGCAGCAGGGTCGGCAGGCGATCACCGGCGACCGGCGCATCCTTGGCCGACCGGCCGACGTGGAACAGCGGCGCGTCGGGTGGACCGATGGTCAGCGCGGTTTCCCGGCTGCCTGCAAGTGCCGGATACCAGACCGTGTAGCGCAGCGCGTCGCGGTGCCCTGCGTCGCGCACGGCGGCGCTGGCCAGCGTCGTCGTGCCGTGGCGCTCGCCGGCCACCCCGCTTTCGCGGGCGGCGCCGACGCTCGCGAACGCCAGCAGCATTCCTCCCAGCACAGCAGCGGTCATGCGCATCTTCAACTCCTTGTCAGTGGTGACGTTCTTCCACCGGCAGCCAGATCTCCACGCCGCCCTGGCCGGTGTGCTCGTCGAACCGGGCGTCGTAGCGCTCCAGATCCGGCGCATCGGCAAGGCTCAGGTTGGACGCAGGAAGATAATGATCCAGCAACCAGAACCAGGTCGAGCGGATGGCCGAGATGTGTCCGCCGTGCCAAGCCACCAGGTAGCGGTGCGCCGGGATGTCCACGCGTCGCCAGTGCGCAGGCACGCTCGGCACCGTGCTTGCCGGTAGTGCCGCAATGTAGTCGAAGCTACCATCGTCATCACTGTTGCAGCACACGCCGAAGCTGACCGGTGCCGGCGTCGGCCACTCGCGGTTGAGCTGGGCCCATTGGCCCGGAATCGCGCCGCTGCTGTCGCGGGTATGCCGCATGCCGACGCCTGCCAGCTGGAACGCGGGCGTATCGAGCAGCCGGGGGGCTTCAATGCAGGCTGACGGGGCCTCGTCCAGGCGGATCGCCTGCACCAGCGTCAGCCCATCGGTGCCCTGTTCGCGTACCCGTTCCGGTGTCTGCCCGAACTGTTCGCTGAAGGCACGGGTGAAGGCAGCATGGGTGGTGTAGCCGGCCCCCAGCGCCACCTGCAGGATGTCGCCGGCGCCGTTGGCCAACTGCTGCGCGGCAGCGGTCAGGCGGCGCCCGCGCAGGTAGCGCACCACCGAGGTGCCGGTGCGGGCCTGGAACAGGCGCGACAGATGGAATGGCGACAGGCCCGCCGCAGCGGCAATGTCGGCCAGCGCCAGTGGCTGGTCCGCATGGGTTTCGATGTACCACAACGCCTTGCCTGCCGCGCTCATCCTGCCGTTCCTTGAATCCGATGCTGGGCACAGTAGCGGATCGGCAGGCGCGGCGTTTAGCAGTTCTTGCGTCTGTGCGGATTCAAGCTGTCGCACTGACGTCATGCCTCCTTCACAGATCGCGCCGAGACTGCGCGCCTTGTCCAGGCCTGCGCTACCCCCGCAGGTGCTGGCCCTGCCGCGTCCTCCCGGAGCCCTGCCGTGCATCGTTCGAAGCTTTCGCGTTCCATCCTCCTTGCCCTTTGCATGGCCAGCGCAGGAGGCGCGATCGCAGCGGAGGCCGATGCGGTCGATGCCGCCGGCGGCAGCCGCGCCGCGCCCACCCAGCTCGACGCGATGCTGGTCACCGGTACGCGCGCGTCCAATCGCACCCAGTTCGAAACGCTGGCGCCGGTGGACGTGTTCAGCAAGGAAGACATCAGGTCCGTTGAATCCACCGACCTGAAGGACGTGCTGGCGCAGCTGGTGCCATCGTTCGTGGTGCAGCGCCTGCCGATGGCGGACGGCCAGGTGTTCGTGCGCCCGGCCACCCTGCGTGGCCTGTCGCCGGATCAGACCCTGGTGCTGGTCAACGGCCGCCGCTTCCATCGCAGCGCGCTGCTCGGCAACCGCGGTGCGCAGGCGGCTGATCTGGCACAGATTCCCACCAGTGCGATCAAGCGCATCGAAGTGCTGCGCGATGGTGCGTCGGCGCAGTACGGTTCGGATGCCATCGCCGGTGTCATCAACATCATCCTCGAAGAGGGGCCCGGCACCGAGATCACCGCCGGCTACTCGCAGTATGCGCAGGGCGATGGCGCCTCGCGCGATTTCAGCGCACGCACCGGCTGGTCGCTGGGCGACTACGGCAGCCTGGTGTTGTTCGCCGAATCGTCCAACTCCGATGCCACCTCGCGCACCCGCCAGCGCCCGGACGCGATCGCCTTCCAGGCTGCACATCCGGAGCTGGAGGTGCCCAATCCGGTGCAGCGCTGGGGCCAGCCGGAACTGGAAAGCCGCCGCGTCGGCTTCAACGTGAAGGCCCATGCCAACGACACGCTGGAGCTGTATGCGTTCGGCCTGTACAGCCACAGCGATGGCGTCAGTGATTTCAACTGGCGCAACCCGGACACCACCACCGGCGCCTATCGCACCACCACCATCTTCCCCGGCTGGAACCTGCGCTCGCTGTATCCGGTCGGCTTCAGCCCGCAGTACGGCAACGTCCAGAACGACCTGCAGCTGGTCGGTGGCCTGCGCGGCGAGATCACGCCGAAGCTGCGCTGGGATGTCAGCGCCTCGTATGGCCGCAACGCCATCGACTACAGCTTGAAGAACTCGATCAATGCCTCGCTCGGCCCGGCCAGCCCGACCGCGTTCGATCTTGGCCGCCTGACCCAGACCGAGAAGAACGCCAACGCAGACTTCAGCTACGAGTGGGACGTGGCCGCGCTGTCCCAGCCGGTCAACGTCGCCTTCGGTGGCGAGTTCCGCCAGGAGACCTACCAGGTGCGTGCCGGTGACCCGGCCTCGTACGCGGTGGGTCCGGGCGCGGCCGCGGGCCTGGAGGCCAATTCCAACGGCGCTCCGGGCTTCTCGGCCAGCCAGGCCGGGCAGTGGAGCCAGCGCAGCAAGGCCGCCTACGTGGACATGGAAGTACCGCTGGGCGAGCGCTGGAACATCGGTGCGGCCAGCCGCTACGAGGACTTCTCCAGCTTCGGCAGCACGCTGGACGGCAAGCTCTCGGCGCGCTTCGCGATCACCCCGGACGTGGCCCTGCGCGGCACCTTGTCCAGCGGCTTCCGTGCGCCGACGCCGGCGCAGCTCAATACCACCAGCACCACCCAGGGGTTGGATACGCGCACGCTGCAGATCTTCACCAGTGGCCGCCTGTCGCCGAACGATCCGCTGGCGCAGCTGCTCGGTGCCAGGCCGCTGAAGCCGGAAGAATCGCGTACCGCGTCGCTGGGCCTGACCTGGCGCACCGACCTGGGCCTGTCCGGCTCGGTGGATGTCTACCAGATCAAGCTCAGCGACCGCTTCAGCCAGTCGGCCAGTTTCGCCATTCCGGCCGGTACGTCTAATCCGCTGGGCTATACCTCGGTGAACTATTTCACCAACGACTTCGATACCACCACCACCGGCGTGGACGTGGTCGGCAACTACCTGCGCGACCTCGGCGTCGGCCGCATGACGCTGACCCTGGCCTACAACTACAACCGCACCCGCGTGGACAACGGCAGCACCTCGGTGGCCACCAACGAAACCCAGCGCGTGCTGTTCGAGGATCGCCTGCCCGAGCACAAGGGCAGCCTGACCGGCAGCTGGGACATCGGCGCCTGGTCGCTGATGGCACGCATGCGCTACTACGGCGCCTGGACCGATTCCAGCGGCAATGCAGTGGGCGATATCTACCAGCGCTTCGGCGCGATGAGCTTCCTCGACCTGGCCGTCGGCTATCGCATCAACGAACATCACAGCCTGCGCGTCGGTGCCGACAACGTATTCGACCGCTATCCGGACGAAGCCACCTTCCAGGCCAGTCGCGGCCTGGTCTACTCGCGCAACGCGCCATACGACACCGACGGTGCCAACCTGTACGCACAGTACCGGCTGAGCTTCTGATGGACCCGGCCCGCCGCTCCCTGTTGCGTGCCGGCGCCTTGCTGCCGGCCGCAGCCGCACTTTCTTCACCGCCGGCCATGGCTGCCACGCGTTACGCTGCGTCCATGCAGATTCCCGCAACGACCGTGGCGCCGGACGTGCTGGCCCGCGATGAAAACTACTGGGCCGCCGTGGCCAGCCACTTCGATGTCACCGACGAAGTGAACCATCTGGAGAACGGCTACTGGGGCGCGATGGGCCGCGAGACGCTGGCCAGCTACCAGCGCCACACCGCTGAAGTGAACCGAGGCAATGCCTGGTATGGCCGCCGTGAGTTCCCGGCGCAGTACATGGCGGTGCAGCGGCAGGTGGCCGAACTGCTGGGCGTGAGCGCCGAAGAGATCGCACTCACCCGCGGTGCCACCGAGGCGATGCTGGCGCTGATCGGCGGCTACAACCGCCTGCAGCCTGGCGACCAGGTGCTGTACGCCGACATCGACTACGAAAGCATGATCGGCGCGATGCGCTGGCTGCAGCAGCGCCGCGGCGTGCAGGTCGAGCGCATCGCGCTGCCGGCCGTGCCCGACCATGCGCAGATCCTGCAGGCCTACGAGGCCGCGTTCGCGCGGCTGCCACGCCTGAAACTGGTGCTGCTGACCCAGGTCAGCCATCGCCATGGACTGGTGCTGCCGGTGGCCGAAATCGCCGAACGTGCGCGGGCACGCGGCATCGACGTGATCGTTGATGCGGCGCACGGGTTCGGCCAGATCGACTACGCGGTGCCGCAGCTCAAGGCCGATTTCGTCGGCATCAACCTGCACAAGTGGATCGGCGCACCGGTCGGTGTCGGCGCGATGTACGTGCGCAGGGGCCGCGTTGCGGACCTCGACCCGTACATGGGCGAGACCGACGACGGCCGCGTGGGCAGCCGCGTACATACCGGCACGGTCAACTTCGCCGCTTACCTGGCACTTCCGGAGGCGATTGCCCTGCACCAGCGCATCGGTGCGGACAACAAGCAGGCGCGCCTGCGTTACCTGCGCGAGCGCTGGACGCTGCCGGCGCGGCAGATGGCGCACATCGAAGTGCTGTCTTCGCCGGATCCGGCGTTGGCGAGTGCATTGGCCAGCTTCCGCCTGCGCGGGCGCACCAGCGTGGCTGACAACATCGCGCTGCAGAAGCGCCTGCTGGACGAACATCGCGTGTTCACCACCCATCGCGACGGCTTGGACTCCGGCGCCTGCGTGCGGGTGACGCCGTCGGTGTTCACCCGGCCGCAGCAGATGGATGCGCTGGTGCAGGCCCTCTCCGCCTTGGCCTGACCCTGCTTTGGTGGGTGCCAACCTTGGTTGGCACATTCCAACCGTGCCGGGGAATCTTCCGCCGGCCAGCGGCCGGCGCTACCGGTCGGGTGGGTGCCAACTGTTGGCTGGCACATTCCAACCGTGCTGAGGAGTCTTCCGCCGGCCAGCGGCCGGCACTACCGGTCGGGTGGGTGCCGACCGTTGGTCGGCACATCCCATTCCAGGGCTACCGCTCGATCGCCGGCAACGCGTCCGACAACAACAACCGATCAATCCGTCGCAGCGCACTCTCCAGCTGTCGGCGGTCCGCCGCCAGCCCCAGCGACAACCGCACGCCGCTCTGGTGCGAGACCCCTGGCGGACAGAACGCCGAAGATGGCGCAATCGCCAGCCCCTGCAGCTGTGCGGTACGCACCAGGGTGGCGTCAGTCCATGGCGCTGGTACCCGGCACCAGGCATGCAGGCCTTCGGCGCGCAGCAGCAGCGAAGGCGCCAGCAGGTAGCGCGCCATGCGCATGCGCTCGTGCGCTTCGCTGCGCACCTGCGCCAGCAGCGATTGCGCCGAACCATCCAGCAGCAGCTGGCTGGCCAGCGCCGCCACCAGCGGATGCCCCATCAACCGGGTGGAGCGCAAGGCCGAAGCCATCGCCTCGGCGTGCGCGGCACCCGGGCAGCGCACGAAGGCCGTGCGCAGGCCGGGGCTGATCACCTTCGACAGCGTCGCCACATGGAACACGTGGCGCGGTGCCAGCGTTGCCAACGGTATGGGTGCCTCTTCGGCAAGGTGCCAGTAAGGATCATCCTCGACCGCCAACAGGCCCTGGCTTTCCAATACGCGTGCCAGCGCTTCGCGCCGCTGCAACGACAGCGTCAGCGCGGTCGGGTTCTGGCAGGTGGGGTTGAGATAGACCAGCCGCGCGCCACTCCCGCGCGCCTGCCTCACCATTGCCTCGGGGCACATCCCGTACTCATCGCCTTCCACCGGTACCAGCCGCCGCCGAAGCGCCCCGGCGGCCTGCAGCAGCCCCGGGTAGACCAGCGTGTCACACAGGATCGCGTCGCCATCGCGGCCCTGGCTGAGCAGGATCGCGGCCAATGCCACCTGCGCGCCTTCGGTCAGCAACAGGCTGGCATCCTCCACCGCGCCCAGCATCGGTTGCAGCCAGCGCGCTGCCGCGTGGCGGTCGGTGGGATTGCCGCCGCCCAGGTGGTAGGTCATCAGGTTCGGCGCGTTGCTGCGCGCAAGCACGGCGGCGGCACCGCGGCGCAGGGTCTCGGCCAGCGCATCGGCATCGGGCACCGGCGGCACGTTCATGCTCAGGTCCACCACCTGGTCGAAGCCGGCCTTGGGTGGTGCGATGAAACTGCCTTGTGGCCCGCGCGCCTCGATCAGGCCGCGCTTGCGCGCTTCGTCGAACGCCCGCGTTACCGTGGTCAGGTCGACGCCGAGCTGCTGCGCCAACGCGCGCTGCGAGGGCAGGCGTTGTCCTGGTGCAAGACCACCGCGACGCACCGTGCGCTCCAGCGAATTGACGATGCGCAGGTAGATCGGCCCGTTGTGCGCGAGCACGTCCTGCACCCATTCGCGGGCTGCGACATCCGGTCGCGGCATGTACGGAGCATGTCGGGGCGTATCGTTGCTTCCAACGGCGGGAGCCTGTCCATAACCATCGGTCGGTTCGGACAGGTGACCGCCGTTGTTGCTTGTGGCGGCCACAGCGGCCAGCGTCAGTGGTGTCATTGCGCGTCCTCAGCGCTTGGCCTGCCAGGGGCAGTAGCAGCCCACGGCAAGCAGTCCTTTCGGGCGCACGGTTTCGCCGCGCACCAGTCTGTCCAGCAGTGGTTCGACGAAGCTGTTGGCCGAGTTGCAGACCATGCCGATGCTGTACGGGCCGGCATAGGCGAGGTGGCCCTGCCGGTCCCAGATCGCCACGGCAGGGCTGGCCGGGATGTGTTCGATGCCGTCGATGGTCGGCAGGTTGATCACCTTGTTGCGCAGCGGCTCAGGCAGTTCGCCGTGGGTACCGGGGCGGCGGATCGCATAGAAGTCGATGCCGGCGCGGCGGTACATGCTGATCAGGTAGCTCAGGTGTGCGCCGGTTTCGCGGTTGCAGACGGCACACGCCGGGTCCCAGAAGTGCACCACGCGGATGCGGCCGGTATCACCGGCCAGATCGGACGGCAGGCGCAGCTGCGAGTCGTCGAAGACGATGGCCTGTTCGGTGAACGTCGACTGCGCGCTGTAGCCGAAGTACTGCCACAGCGCAGCCGCCACGCCGGCCATGAACAGGCAGGCGAGGGCGATCATCGTCGGCAGCAGCCAGCGGCGGCGCGGCGCGGCTGCGCCCATCAGGACGCGTCCCCGCCGAACTTGTGCACGTACTGCTTGCGCATCTCGCGGCAGGAGTCGGCCTGCGCGCGACGCTGGATCTCGCTACGCGACGGATCCTCGCTGCGCTGCACGCATTGCTCGATGGCGTGGCGCTCGGCGGCCTGCACATCCACGGTCTGCGGCTGCAGGCAGACCCAGGCCAGCGCGGCCAGCATCAACACCACAAAGCCACCACAGCCGGCCATTACCAGGTGGAACTTCAGTCTCTCGGCGCGCATCGATGCACGTCCCTTCATCCATACATTGCATACAAAATATCATCTTGTATGGATGTGGCGCCATGCGCCCGGTTCAGACGATGGCGTTGTGCCGGGCCTCGGGGGCTTCAGACAGGATCTCGTTCAGTTTGGCCAGCGCCCCGGCCAGCGCATCCTGGTCGACCGCGCCGCCCAGCGACAGGCGGATGGCGTTGCCCGGTGGCGGTTCCTCCACGCTGAAGGCGTCCGAGCTGGCGATGCCCAGCCCCTGTTCCTGTGCGGCCTGGATCAGCCGGTACTGGTCCAGCCGCGGCGGTAGCGGCAGCCATACGTGCAGGCCGGCCGGGTGCGCCCGCGCGCGGGACGGCAGGTACTGCGCGGCAATCGCCTGGCGCTCGCGCAGCTCCTGCTGGAAGCGCTGCACCATGTCCTGGGCCTGGCCGCTGCGGATCCACTGCGACGCCACCGCCACCATCGACTGGGTCGGCATCAGCGCGATCGCACGCAGGGCGTCCAGCACCGGTTCCATCGGTTCGCCGGCCGGCACCACCAGGTAAGCGGTGCGCAGGCCCGGTGCCAGGCATTTGGACAGGGTGGAGATGTAATACACCGGGCAGCCGGCGTCGCGGTGGGCGGCCAGCGGCGGTGCGGCGTCCCCGGCCAGCAACCAGTAGGGATCGTCTTCGATCACGGTCAGATCGTGGCGCTTGGCAACCGCCAGCAGGGCCTGCCGGCGTTGTGCCGACATCGTCGCCGTGGTCGGGTTCTGGATGGTCGGTACCAGGTACAGCAGGCGCGGGCGGCGTAGCTGGCAGGCCTCTTCCAGCGCTTCGGGCAGCAT
Source organism: Stenotrophomonas sp. DDT-1 (assembly GCF_001580555.1). Classification (NCBI taxonomy): domain Bacteria; kingdom Pseudomonadati; phylum Pseudomonadota; class Gammaproteobacteria; order Lysobacterales; family Lysobacteraceae; genus Stenotrophomonas; species Stenotrophomonas sp. DDT-1. Next base: position 27,183 of record NZ_LEKR01000026.1, on the reverse strand, counting down.
GCCTTCGGCGTCCATCGCCACTGGCACCACACCCCGCTGCAGCACGCGCGTGGCGGCCAGCAGGCCCGGGTAGGTCAGCTGCTCGGCGGCGATCAGCTCGCCCGGCTGGGTGCGGGCCAGGATCAGTGCGCACAGTGCGGTCTGCGCGCCGGGGCAGATCACCACCTGGTCGGCACCCACCGTGCCCAGCACCGGTGACAGCCACTGCACGGCGGTGGCGCGGTCCTCGCGGGTGCCGGCGCCGACGTGGTAGCTCATCAGTTCGCCCTGGCCCAGCTGCTGGCCCACGTGCTGGAAACCGGCCTCCATGCCCTGTGCGAACGGCGCGCTGCCCAGCAGCGGCGGGATGTTCATGCTCAGGTCCACCGAGGTGCTGCGGTTGCCGGCCGACAGCGCGATGAAGGTGCCGCCGGCGCCCTGCGCATCCAGCAGGCCAGCCTGGCGCAGCTCGGCAAAGGCACGGGTGACCGTGGTCAGATCCACGCCCACCTGCTGGGCCAGGTCGCGCTGCGGCGGCAGCCGGTCGCCCGGGCGCAGCACGCCGTCATCCACCGCCTCGCGCACCTGCTGGGCGATCTGCAGGTACAGCGGGCCAGCGCCCTCGCGGAAGGGGCGAACCCAGGTGCGATTGGGGTTTTTCAGGCGGCGGCCGGCGGCAGGTGGCGTCATCGGTCAGTTTTCCATACGTGCAGATGCACAAGTCCATACAATCATGTATCTTGTATGGGCTTGATTGGAGTGGATCGCTCTCTTGTAGGCGACCTCGTACCCACAGTGTAGCCGCTCCACGCCCGGGCGCTGCGCGCAGGCGAGCCGGTCAAGCGCGCTTCTTCAACAGGGTTGACCTCCAATGAATATCTGCTGGAACCGCATCCGCCTGGCGCTGGTCGCCCTGGCCTGCGTCGGCCTGTCGGGCTGTGACTGGGTGCTGCTGGATTCGAAGGGCATGGTCGGGCTCGCCCAGCGCGACCTGATCCTGATCTGCATCGGCCTGATGCTGATCGTGGTGATACCGGCCATCGTGCTGACCTTCGTATTCGCCTGGCGCTTCCGCGCCGGCAACACCAAGGCGAAGTACACGCCGGACTGGTCGCACTCCACCAAGGTGGAGATCGTGGTCTGGGGCGTGCCGCTGCTGATCATTGCCGGCCTGGCGGTGATCGTGTGGAAGTCGACCCACGAACTGGACCCGTACAAGCCGCTGGACGTGGCCGGTGAGCCGCTGCACGTGGACGTGATCGCCACCGACTGGAAATGGGTGTTCGTATACCCGGACCTGGGCATCGCCACGGTCAACCAGCTCAACTTCCCGGCCAACCGCCCGCTGGCGTTCAACATCACCTCCAACTCGACGATGAATACCTTCTTCATCCCGCAGCTGGGTGGGCAGATCTACGCGATGGCCGGCATGCGCACGCAGCTGCACCTGATCGCCAACGAGCCCGGCCAGTTCCGTGGCATGTCCGGCAACTACAGCGGGCATGGCTTCTCGAACATGAAGTTCATTGCCACCGCCAGCAGCAACGAGGAGTTCGAGCGCTGGGTGGCCGAGGTACGCAGCGCACCACAGGCGCTGGACTTCAACCAGTTCAAGGCGCTGGCCGCACCGTCGAAGAACGCGCCGGTGCAGCACTTCTCCAGCGTCGAACCGCTGCTGTTCAAGAAGGTCATCGACCAGTTCATCGGCGTCGGTGAGAACACCGCTGCTGCGTCCCCGGCGGGTGCTGCCGGTGGTGCCCAGGTTTCCCAGGAGTAACGAACATGTTGGGTAAATTGACGTGGGAGGCCGTGCCGCTGCACGAGCCGATCGTCGTGGTCACGCTGGCGGCCATGGTGCTGGGTGGCCTCGCGCTGCTTGGCGCGGTGACGTACTTCAAGCTATGGGGCGTGCTCTGGCGCGACTGGTTCACCACCGTGGACCACAAGAAGATCGGCATCATGTACGTGGTAGTGGCGCTGGTCATGCTGGTGCGTGGCTTCGCCGACGCGCTGATGATGCGCGCGCAGTTGGCCGCGGCCGGGCCAGGCAGTGATGGCTTCCTGCCACCGGAGCACTACGACCAGATCTTCACCGCGCATGGCGTGATCATGATCTTCTTCGTGGCCACCCCGTTCGTGGTCGGCCTGATGAACATCATCGTGCCGCTGCAGATCGGCGCACGCGACATGGCGTTCCCGTTCCTCAACGCCTTCAGCTTCTGGATCTTCGTGGTTGGCGCTGCGCTGATGATGATCTCGCTGGGCGTTGGCGAGTTCGCCATGACCGGCTGGGTGGCCTATCCGCCGCTGTCGGGCATCGAGTTCAGTCCGGGCGTAGGCGTGGACTACTACATCTGGGCGTTGCAGGCCTCGGGCATCGGCACATTGCTGACCGGCGTCAACCTGTTCATCACCATCCTGCGCATGCGTGCGCCGGGCATGACCCTGATGAAGATGCCGGTGTTCACCTGGACCGTGCTGGTCACCAGCGTGATCATCATCGCCGCCTTCCCGATCCTGACCGTGGCGCTGGGTGCGCTCACCCTGGACCGCTACCTGGACTTCAACTTCTACACCAACACGTTGGGTGGCAACCCGATGATGTACGTGAACCTGGTGTGGGCCTGGGGCCACCCGGAGGTGTACATCCTGGTGCTGCCGGCGTTCGGCATCTTCTCTGAAGTCACCGCCACGTTCGCGCGCAAGAAGCTGTTCGGCTACAAGTCGATGGTGGGCGCCACGCTGGCGATCGGCATCCTGTCGTTCATCGTCTGGCTGCACCACTTCTTCACCATGGGCTCGGGTGCCAGCGTCAATGCCTTCTTCGGCATCATGACGATGATCATCGCCATCCCCACCGGCGTGAAGATCTTTACCTGGCTGTTCACCATGTACGGCGGCCGCGTCGAGTTCAGCGTACCGATGCTGTGGACCATCGCCTTCCTGGTCACCTTCACCATCGGTGGCATGACCGGCGTGCTGCTGGCCATCCCGGGCGCGGACTTCCTGCTGCACAACAGCCTGTTCCTGGTCGCCCACTTCCATAACACCATCATCGGCGGCGCGCTGTTCGGCTACCTGGCCGGCTTCGCCTACTGGTTCCCGAAGGTGTTCGGCTTCACCCTCAACGAGCGCCTGGGCAAGTGGTCGTTCGCCTGCTGGGTGATCGGCTTCTACCTGGCCTTCATGCCGCTGTACATGCTGGGCTTCATGGGCATGACCCGCCGCATGAACCAGTACGACAACCCGGCGTGGACGCCGTACCTGATCGCCGCCTTCATCGGTGCACTGTTCGTGTTCGCGGGCATCATCCTGATGCTGGTGCAGATCTACGTGAGCGTGCGCGACCGCAAGCGCAACCTGGACCTGACCGGCGATCCGTGGAACGCACGCACGCTGGAATGGGCCACGCCGTCGCCGCCGCCGTTCTACAACTTCGCCGTGGTGCCCAAGGCCGATGAGCTGGATGCCTTCCACGAAGCGAAGAAGCGCGGCCTGCCGCCGCCGCCGAAGACGTACGCCCCGATCCACATGCCGAAGAACACCGGCGTGCCGCTGATCCTAAACATCTGGATCCTGGTGCTGTGCTTCGCCCTGGTCTGGCACATCTGGTGGATGGCCGCAGCCAGCTTCATCGCGATGATCGTGACCCTGATCGTGCGGTCCTACGATGAGGACGTGGATTACTACGTCAGTTCCGAAGAGGTGGCGCGCACCGAAGCGGCCAACCTTGCCAAGCTGAAGGAGGTACGCGCATGAACCTGTTGACCCGCCCGGAGCTGGCCAGCGACACGCAGGCGCACGAGGACCACCACGAGCACGACCATGGCCACGAACAGGGCGGCATGAAGGTGTTCGGCATGTGGGTGTACCTCATGTCCGACCTGGTGCTGTTCGGTTCCCTGTTCGCCTCGTACGCGGTGCTCAGCACCGCCTACGCCGGCGGCCCCACCGGCAAGGAGCTGTTCTCGTTGCCGTTCGTGATGGCCGAGACCTTCCTGCTGCTGGTCTCCAGCATCACCTACGGCCAGGCCGTGCTGGCCATGCATCGCCACGATGCCTCGGCGGTGCTGCGCTGGCTGGGCGTGACCTTCGTGCTCGGTGCCTCGTTCATCGGCATGGAGATCTACGAGTTCTCGCACCTGATCCACGAAGGCGCGGGCCCGAGCACCAGTGCCTACCTGTCGGCGTTCTTCGCGCTGGTCGCCACCCACGGACTGCACGTCGCCAGTGGCCTGATCTGGATGGCGGTGGTCATGCACCAGGTCTACCGCCGTGGCCTGACCCCGACCAACATCACCCGTGTTTCGTGCCTGAGCCTGTTCTGGCACTTCCTGGACCTGGTGTGGATCTGCGTCTTCACCTTCGTCTACCTGATCGGAGCCTTCTGACATGGCCCACGTCGAAACCTCGCGCGCCGGCAATGCGCACGGCTCCACCAAGTCCTACCTGATCGGTTTCGTGCTGTGCGCGCTGCTGACCGTGGTGCCGTTCGCACTGGTGATGAATCCGGTGCTGTCGCGGCCGCTCACGCTGTTCCTGCTGGTCGGCTTCGCAGTGGCGCAGATCCTGGTGCAGCTGGTCTATTTCCTGCACATGGACCGCAAGTCCGAAGGCGGCTGGAACCTGGCCAGCTTCGTGTTCACCCTGGTGATCCTGTTCATCGTCGTCGCGTTGTCGGTCTGGATCATCTGGAGCATGCACTACCACATGATGATCAACTGAGCCTGCGAACCGTGAAAGGCATTGCGTTCCCCCATCGTGGCCTGCGCCTGGCCGCAGGCCTGCTGCTCGGCCTGCTGGCCGGCTGCAGCGCGCAGTCGCGCATGGACTTCTATGCGAAGGACATCGCCTGCGAAGAACTTGGCCAGCAGTGGTCGATGCCCGACAGCCACGGCACCGTGCGTGGCTCCAAGGACCTGCAGGGGCAGGTGACCTATCTGTTCTTCGGCTTCACCAGCTGCCCGGACGTGTGCCCGACCACGATGGTCGAGCTGAGCCAGGTCAAGCACCTGATGGGCAAGGATGCCGATCAGCTACAGGTGGTGTTCGTCAGCGTCGACCCGGCCCGCGACACGCCCGAGGTCGCGCGCACCTATGTGGAAGCGTTCGATCCCAAGGCAATCGCGCTGGTCGGCAACGAAGCGCAGCTGGCGGCGATGGCCAGCGACTTCAAGGCGTTCTACGAAAAGGAACCCGGCCCGGTGCCGGAGACCTACACGATGAGCCACATCGCCGGTGGCTACGTGTTCGACCGCCAGGGCCGCCTGCGCCTGTTCGCGCCATACGGCATGCCGGTGGAAAAGCTGTTCTCGGACGTGCAGCGCCTGCTGCTCGAACCCGGCCACCCGGCCGCCGGCAACGACGCACTGGCGAGCTGCCACCTCAAGCACAGCGGCACACTCGCCGCGCGCTGACGCCGGTGGGTTCCGACCACTGCTCCCGGTGGGGGCCAACCTTGGTTGGCACAGCTGTAGAGCCGAGCCCATGCTCGGCTCAACGCGACACGCGCGCGCCGCGCAGACAGCAGCCGAGCATCGGCTCGGCTCTACATGCTCGCCGCCCCTCGCAGGACCAATCCCCCGGCCGGCCAGGAGAGCCAACCGGCCAGGGGCACCACTCAACGCCTTACTTGGTCTCTTCCCACTGCACCACGTCCGGCTCGGTCGCGCGGATACCGGCGGTGGACAGCAGCCTGGTGGTCGCATCCAGCGCCGCGTTTACCGACGGGTACTCCACGATCGCCTGGCCCGAAGCCTTGGAGACCTTCACCACGGTACCGCCAGTGGCGGCGGCTGCGCGCTGGGCCGAGGCCGCATCGGTGAAGAACACCTTGACCCGCGACGTCGCCACCACCGGCGCGCCGTCACGGGAGACCGCCGCCGCGAACTTGCCGGCGCCGGCATCGGCAGGTGCCGCCGTTGCGCCATCCAGCGAACGCTTGGTACGCGAGCTGGTGGTCGCCGCCGCCTGCGGGGTGATCGTGAACTGGCCGCCGCTGGCCTGCTTCACGGTGGCCGAGGGGGACAGCTGGAATCGCGTGCCGCCCACATCGAACGTGCGGCCGGTAGCGGAGGCCTTCAGTTCCTGCGCATCCACGGTCGACAGGGTCCTGGCTGGAGGGGTCTGCCCCGAGCTCTGCGCCCAGGCAGGGGAGGTCATCGCCGCGAAGGCGAGCGTGCTCAACAGAATGGTGGTCTTCATCATCAGTGCCCCAGAACGCGGATCTTGAAGAATTCGAGGTTGCCGCGCGATGCTGCGGTCGCGGCCTGCCCCATGTCGGTCACTTCCAGCGTCCAGGTGCCGCTGGCATTCTCATCCAGGAAGGCATTGCTGGACAGCAGGTCCCAGCTGGTGAAGTTGCTCTGCGCGCCACCCGTGCCCGAACCGATCGCGGTGAACGCCGGTTGCACCACGCTGCGGGTGCCGCTGGGCGACACCAGCACGAACTGCAGCTGGCGCGTGTTGCGGTGGTTGACCCGGAAGCCCAGCTGCACGCTTTCGATATTGCGCGCGCCGTTGGCCAACTGGAAGGTCAGGCGTGCGGCGGCAGCCGAGGTGTTGCCGATGGCCACGGTACGCGTCGTGTTGCGCCAGCCACTGTCGACCAGCGGGCCCAGCGACTGGAAGTTCTCAGCGACCTGCACTGCACGCGCAGCGTTGACCACGCCGAAGCCATACCAGTTGCTGTAGGCACGGCCGGCAGCATTCACCGTCCAGCCCGGCACCAGCGTGCGCCCGTCGGCCAGCGTCACCGCCGGCTGGTTCGGGTGGTTGCGGGTGGCGGTGGTGGCCAGGATGTACTTCACATCGCGATAGGACAGGTTCGGATTGGCCTCCAGCACCAGTGCCGCCACGCCCGACACCATCGGCGCCGACGCCGAGGTGCCGTTCATCTTGGCGGTGTAGTTGCAGGTGCTGTCGATGGCCGACAGGTTGCTGTCCAGCGTGTTCTGGCGGTTGGTGTTCTTGTTGCTGCCCTGCGCGCACCCGGTCACGTCGGTGGTGACGATGGCCGGGTCGTACGCGCGCGCCACCAGGCCGGGCGCAAACTGTGCCTGCAGGCCGTACTCACCACCAAAGGCCGACACCCACAGGGCCGAGCCGGTGGAGGAGTAAGACGAGCGCACGCCATCGGCGCGCACCGCGCCTACCGTGATCACGTTGAACAGGTTGTTGCGCGGATCACGGCCGGCCGGCACACAGCCGGTGTTGCGGTTCTTGGTGTCGGTGGTGCAGACATCCTGGGTCTGGCTGATCGAGGCATTGTTGAAGTTGTTGCCGGCCGACTTCACGTAGATGCCGCCGCGGCCACCGCGCGTCCCCGACAGTGCCTGCTCATACGAACGAATCGTGTTTTCGCTGTACGCCAGCGGCAGGTTCGGATTGCCCGGGCCGGCGCCCCAGCTGTTGTTGAACACCTGCACGTCGGCCGATTCCGCGCCGTCCCACCAGGCGTACTCGATGTTGCTCTGCTGGTTGCCCAGGGCCGAGCGCGAAATCGGGTTGAAGCCCTTCAACGTCGCCGCCGGGGCTACACCGCGCACGCCCAGGTTGTTGGCGCCCACCGCACCGGCGATGCCGCCGACCATGGTGCCGTGGTTGTCGACATCCGGGTTGGTCGGGGTGGGGTTGTTCGAGCCATTGGTGAAGTTCTTGCCGGCTACAGCGGCCACGTTGGCCGCCAGGTCCGGGTGCGCGATCTGCAGGCCATCATCGACGATGGCGATGGTGACGCCCTGGCCACGGATGCCATTGCGGAACAGGCCATCCACGTTCAGATCGTTGCCGGCCACCGGCAGCGTGTCGGCCGGGACCGTCTGCCCGGTGTTGAGCAGGTGCCACTGGATTGCCGCCAGTGGATCGGCCTGTTGGGCCTGGGCGGTGACGGCCAGGCTGCCCAGTACCAGGGCAGTGGCCAGGGCCAGGCGCGCGGAGCGCGGTGGCGCGGTGCGTTGCGTGTGTCGCTTCATACACGAATCCTTCTGTTGTGAATCGGCATGGCAGGACGGCGGGGCGGAACTGCCCCATCGCAACGAGCCAAACGCGACACAACGAACAACCCCCTACCTCTTCACACAAGCAATCTGCAGATGTGCCAATTGCGTCACAAACGCTTAGTACGTCTGGTTATGACAGTGCACACAAGCATCTTCACGCGATCTTCGCGCGGTTGAATCTGAGTTGTGGGAAACAGGGAGAACTACGTGCAGATGACCACACACATGAAGAACGAACGGAAGCGCGGCCGTGCGCGCGCGGACCAGACCCCGCTCTCGGTTGCCGCCATCCGCAAGGTGGTGCTGTCCGTGCATACGCGCAGCCACGACTACGGCGACGATGCCGATATCGCCGAGTTGCTGCCCGAGTTGGCAGCATTCGGCATCACCACGGTGAAACCGCTGCGCCTGCTGATGAAGAAACACCGTCGCGCACTGCTGCAGGAGGAACGGATCGTCATGCGCCGCGCAGAGACGCTGCATCTGCGCACTGAGTGGCGGCCCGGTGGCATAGACGTGCATGCCAACACCAGCCGTTACGCCATCGGCGGCCTGGTCCGCACCAGCATGGAACACGAATTCGGCTTCGAGACGATGCTGCCCTTCCACGAGGTGCGCGAGGACGAGCCCGCGTAGTGCGGTGCCTGCCCGGTGGGTGCGGCAGCCCTGCCGGGGCATCATCGCGTGCCCTCACATCGCGCTGTGCTACTACAGCCCGTGCACCCTTCCGCACGGAGCACGATGATGGTCAATCCGCTCGCCCAGGCCCATCGCGGCCTCGGCACCATGCTGTTCAGCCTGTTGAACCCGATACCCTTCGGCTTCTTCGTCGGTGCCCTGATCTTCGACGCGATCTACCTCAACAGCGCCGAGGTGATGTGGGGCAAGGCCGCTGCCTGGCTGATCACCTTCGGCCTGCTGATCGCCATCATTCCGCGGCTGATCAACCTGTTCACGGTCTGGCGCCGCAACGGCACCGCCACCCGCATCGACCGCATCGACTTCTTCCTCAACCTGGTCGCGGTGGTGCTGGCCATCTGGAATGCCTTCGTGCACAGCCGTGATGCGTATGCCATTGCAGTGCCGGGCACGATCCTGTCGGCGCTGACCGTGGCCCTGATCGCCCTGGGCCTGATCCTGCTGTCAATGCAGCCGCCGCTGCTGCAGGGAGGTCGTCATGGCTAAGCACATCCTGCCCACCGTGGGCGCCCTGGCACTGGCCGTGATGCTGTCGGCCTGTGCCGGCAAGGCCGAGTACCACCCGGCCGACCAGTCGGGACCGCAACCGCCACTGCCCAAGCCGGCCAACTTCCTGATGCCGCCGATGCAGGTGCCCAAGGGCGTCGGCTGGGCTGATGGACAGACCCCCACGGTGGCCGAGGGCCTGAAGATCGAACGCATCGCCGCCAACCTGCAGCATCCGCGGCGGCTGCTGACCCTGCCCAATGGCGATGTACTGGTGGTGGAGGGCAACGGCCCCGGCGAAGAACCGGTCACCACGCCCAAGCAGTGGATCGCCGGCAAGGTGAAGGCGCGCTCGGGCAAGGCCGGCAAGGGCGGCAACCGGGTCACCCTGCTGCGCCGCTCGCCGGGAACGAACACCTGGACCCAGCATGTCTACATCGAGGGCCTGCATTCGCCGTTCGGCATCCAGCTGATCGGCCACACGCTGTACGTGGCCAACACCGGCAACATCATGCAGTACCACTACGTGCCCGGCGAAACCCGCATGTCGGACAAGGGCCGCGAGTTCACCGACCTGCCCAGCACCGTCAACCATCACTGGACCAAGGAACTGCTGGCCAGCCGCGATGGCCGCAAGCTGTACGTGGGCGTGGGTTCCAACAGCAACATCACCGAGAATGGCCTGGCCGTCGAATACCGCCGGGCGGTGGTACTGGAAGTGGACGTGGCCACCCGTGGCAGCCGCATCTTTGCGTCGGGCATCCGCAACCCGACCGGGCTGGACTGGGAGCCGAGCACCGGGAAGCTGTGGGCGGTAGCAAACGAACGCGACGAGATCGGTGCCGACCTGGTGCCGGACTACCTCACCTCGGTGAAGGAAGATGGCTTCTACGGCTGGCCCTACAGCTACTACGGCCAGCACGTGGACGAGCGCGTGCAGCCGCAGCGGCCGGACCTGGTGGCCAAGGCGATCGTGCCGGACTACGCCATCGGCTCGCACGTGGCACCGCTGGGCCTGCTGTTCTACACCGGCCAGGCACTGCCGGCCCAGTACCACGGCGGCGCTTTCATCGGCGAGCACGGCAGCTGGGATCGTTCACCACTGAGCGGCTACGAAGTGGTCTACGTACCGTTCAAGGACGGCAAGCCGACCGGGCGGCCGCAGACCGTGGTCAGCGGCTTTGCATCGAAGGACGAGAAGACCCTGATGGGCGCACCGGTGGGCATGGCGATGGATGCCGAAGGCGCATTGCTGGTGGCCGACGACGTGGGCGACGTGGTGTGGCGGGTGTCGGCCAAGTAGTTCTGTAGAGCCGAGCCCATGCTCGGCTTACGCGCGCAGCGCGGGGTTTCCGCGTACAGGTTGAAGAGCAGCCGAGCGTGGGCTCGGCTCTACAGTTCCGCGGTACTGCTGCGGAACCCGCTGAACACCGATTCGGCGGCAAATCCCACGCCGCCCAGCAGCACGCCGAAATACACCACCGTGGCCACCACGAAACCATAGCCGGCTGCCACTGCCGCGCCATCGCGCTGGATGAAACCAATGGCGAAGGACATCAGCGCCAGCGCCGGCAGCGTGTTGCTGAAGGGTATCGGCCCGGCCGGCGCCATCAACAGCAGGGTCGCGAACACCAGCATCAGGTTGTTCAGGCGCATCATCTTCTTCGAGCGCACCATCACCGCCAGCCGCATCGGCCGCGACAGCCGCTCCATGCGGTGCACCCATTTCAGCGCACGACCCAGGTTGGCCTTCAGCTTGTCGGTGGCGATCTCGCGGCGGGCCAGCTTCTGTGGCACCCACAGCGGGCGGCTGCGCACCCGGCTCAGGCCGATCAGCAGGATCGAGGCGCCAAACACGGTACTCAGCCCGGGAATCGACACCGGAATGATGAAGATGGCCGAGAGCAGGATCACGATCAGCAGCAGGCCCTCATCGCCCAGCGCGCTGAGCAGGGTGCCGACGCGCACCTGGTCGCCGGGCAGCTCGTCGATCATCTGCTCGATCTGCTGGGCCAGGGGCGCGCTGTCATTGGTTTCGGGGGCACGGTAGGTCATGCGTCGCAAGGTTCTCCAGGGAAGGGCGGTCAACGGGCCGTCCTGCGGTGGGGGACGCACAGGCTCACGCAGTATCCCGGCCAACGTGGGCAAAGAGGTGAACCGGGCATGAGGGGGTAAACTGGCGTGCCCCGCACGAGTTGAACGCAATGGACATGGGCCGCCGGCAATCGACCATCGAACTGGTCGCCATCGACATGGATGGCACGCTGCTGGACCCGTCGCACCAGCTCACCGCACGCTCCAGGAAGGCCATCGCGCAGGCGCGCGCACTGGGCGTGCACATCGTGCTGACCAGTGGCCGCCCGGTCCCCGGCCTGGCGCCGTACCTGCACGAGCTGGGCATCACCGGCAACGACGACTACTGCATCGCCTGCAATGGCGGCCTGGTGCAGCGCATCGGCACGCGCGAAACCGTGGTCGAGTATCCGCTCAGCTTCGACGACTTCCTGTTCTGCGAGCAGGTCGCCCGCGACCTGGGCGTGCACTTCCAGGCGCTGGACAGCCGGCGCATGTACACGCCCAACCAGGACATCAGCTACTACACCGTGGCCGACTCGCATCTCTCGCGGATGCCGCTGTCGTATCGTCGCGTGGAGGACATGGATCCATCGATGTCCTTCATCAAGCTGATGATGATCGACGCGCCGGACGTGCTGGATGCCGCCATCGCGCGCCTGCCCAGCGAACTGACCGAGCGCTTCGCGGTACTGAAGAGTGCACCGTTCTTCCTGGAAGTGTTCGACCACCGCGCCGGCAAGGGCCCGAGCCTGCAGAAGCTGGCCGAGCACCTGGGCATCGACCGCGCCAACGTGATGGCCATCGGTGACCAGGAGAACGACCTGACCATGCTGCAGTACGCCGGCACCAGCGTGGCGATGGGCAATGCCATCGACGCCGTGAAGGCGGTGGCGCGGTTCGAGACCACCAGCAATGCCGATGAAGGCGTGGCGCGCGCGATCGAGCGTTTCGTTCTGCAGTAACCGCGCGTCCCCTTGCACTGGTAGGTGCCAACCTTGGTTGGCACACGCAATCGGCAAGCGCCGACCAAGGCTATACCCGCGTATAGCCCACCCATCCCCACCGCCATCGGCGCTGTACCACGGTGCAATGGCGGATGCGGCAGCGCGATGCAAGAATTTCGCACGTCGAAATCACGCCATCGAATCCTGCGGCAGATGATCGTCTTCATCTGCTGACTGGCGCGCACCGCGCTGTTACCCCCTCAACGCAATCGCACTGCCAGCCAGGGCGCCGACACCGGCGCTGCAACGCGCTGGGCGTGCGCCTGCGCCGCTTTCCCCCTGCACCCTGGATCTGCTGCCATGAACACCCCACCCACGACACGCCTTGCCTTGGCGATCATCGCGGCCATCACAGCCCCTGCGTACGCCGCAGAAACGCACGATGCCGCGCACGACACGCCCACCACACTCAATGCCCTGCAGGTCATCGCCACGCCGCGTGGCGCCGCCGTGGCACCGACCCAGGTGGTCGGTCCCAACCGCTACATCATCAAGGCCGAAGATCTCGACGCGATGGTCACCGGCAACAACGGCCTGGCCATGCTGAAGCAGGTACCGGGCGCCAGCTACACCGCCACCGATGGACTGGGCCTGGATATCTCGGCCACCAGCCTGTTCGTGCGCGGCTTCCGCATGAATGAAATGGGCATCACCTTCGAAGGCGTGCCGCTGAACGACAACGGCTTCCTCTCGCTTACCGGCACCAGCGTGGTGAACGTGGGCGTGCCCGATGGCATCGGCGCGATCACGGTCAGCCCCGGTGGCGCACCGGTCAGCGTGTTCTCCAGCAGCGTCAACGGCGGCAGCCTGGAATACCGCCTGCGCGACCTGCAGGACACGCCCAGCCTGCGTGTGAAGCAGGGCGTGGGCAGCAACAGCACGTTGGTCACCACCGTATCCGGGCAGACCGGCCAGCTCGGCGAGCAGGGCCCGAAGGTACTTGTCGACCTGCAGCGCGTGTCTGCCGACAAGTACCAGGGCGAGGGCACGCAGAACTTCCTGCGCGGCGACCTGAAGCTGCAACAGGACGTCGCCTGGGGTGACTTCACCGTGTTCCTGTCCGACAGCAAGGCCAAGGTCTGGGGCTACAACAACATCTCCTTCGACATGATCCGCAAGCTGGGCTGGAAGGCCGACATCTTCTATCCCGATTATGCGTGGGCCTGGTACGTGGCCTCGCCGGAGAACGCGGACAAATCCTGTGGCGCCTACACCTGCGGTGAGCTGTCCGAACTGATTCCGTACGACACCGGCCAGATCACCCGCGACCGCGTGTCCTCGATCAACCACCGCTTCCAGATCAACCCGGCATTAAGTGGCAACGTGCAGTTGTACAACGCCAACAGCCATACCCAGGCCACGCTGACCGACCCGACCGTACCGTCGCCCAACGGCGCACCGTTCTCCGAACAGGTACAGACGCCGCGCCTCAACCGCCTGGGCGGCATGGTCAACCTGCAGTTCGAGACCGGCGCGCACACCTTCACCGCCGGTTTCTGGCAGGAGAAGAGCAAGGCTGCGGCCAAGACCGAGTGGTACCAGCAGCCACTGCTGGGCGAGGGCCCGCCGCTGAAGGCCACCGGTCCGTTCGATGTGTACGGTCCCGCGTTCAAGACCGACAACGCATCGAGCTGGGTGACCCGCTCGCGCCAGTTCTACCTGCAGGACGACATCGTGTTGAACGACACGCTGAAGCTGGGCGTTGGTTTCAAGGCCGTGGACTTCCGCACCAGCGGCGGCGGCCTCGGCGATGCCAAGGGCCGGCCGGTGAACGGCACGCTGCGCGCGAAGAGCAACTTCCTGCCGCACGTCTCGCTGTTTTGGAGCCCCACCGAATCCACCGATGCCTTCATCGACCTGGCCAACACCATGAACGGCTATCGCGTCGCTCAGCGCGGCAACATCGGTTACACCGCCTCGGCGTGGACCATCACCGACCAGGAAGAGTTCGACCGCGTGGCCGGCACGCTGCGACCGGAGAAGAACTGGAACCTCACCGTGGGCGCGTCGCATCGCTTCGATCGGCTGACGATCACCGGCGACGTGTTCTACAACGACATCCGCAATCGCCTGCTGTCGGCGGCCATCGGCACTCAGTTCGCGCAGATCAACACCGTGCGGCTGATGCCGAAGATGCACGTGATCGGTGCCGACCTTGGCATCACCGCCGACCTGAGCGATCACCTGCAGTTCTACCAAGGCGTGGCCGTGGCCCGTTCGTACTACGACAGCGATTTCGTGGTGGGTGACACGGTGTACCCGATCAAGGGCAACGCCCAGCCGGGCTACCCGCAGATCTCGCTGGTCAGCGACCTGTCCGCCCACTTCGGTGACTGGCGTTTTGGTGCCACCAGCACCTCGTACCTGCGCCAGCCCTTCACCTACGAGAACGACATCCGCGTGCCCACGTTCTGGCAGGTCAACACCTACGCCGCTTACCGCTTCGGTGCGGACAGCGCCGTGCCCGGCCTGGAGCTGCGGCTGGACGTAAGCAACCTGTTCAACCGCCACAACATCGGCACCGCGACCATCGCCGGCTCGTCGTTCTCGGGGGATTACCAGACCCTGCAGCGCAGCGCGCCACGGCAGCTGATGTTCAGTACCTCGATGGCGTTCTGACCCCCTAGAAACCGCCCAAACCCCGCCTTGCGCAATCAACAGGGATTTTCTGGCGGCGACGCAAGGTTCCCACAATGTTGCTGGGTCATGCTGTCGGCATGGCTCAGTACAACCCGCGAACCCCGCTGTTCGGCATCCGAGGCCCAGGACGGCCCCGGCAGGCGCCGTCCGTGGCGCCTGTGATCGACCTGCAGGCCGAGTTCCAGTTCTGGCACGTCTACGAACGCGTGGTCCGCCCGCTGCCCGGCGGGGGGCTGCGGCTGGCCTGGCTGGTGTGCCAGAAGGTGTACCGGGACCGGTGGCAGTACCCGGACGACAGCGACGAGGTGGCGTTGTCGCGGGTGCTGTTTGGCGGGAACACGACGGCTGACCGGGCGTCGGAGCTGGCGGAGCTACACGCGCTGGTCAGCCGTCGGGTGGCGTTGCTGGCGAAGCGGGGTGTACTGTTCGGACGCGGCCGCTGAACCGCGAATTTGCCGAGAGTTCCGATGGTTCTTCTTCCTGGGCAGTACCGCATCCTGGCGTATCGCGGATTCCATGACCTGCCGCGAATGATGCTGGTAACCGATAGCGCATCAAAGCGCTGGGTGCTTGACTGTCCGTTCGAGGACGAACGGGATGACTACGCGCCGGTGTATCGCATTCATGCCGTGGATACTGATATCGCGGGGCCTTCGGAGGTATGGGAGCGTCACACTCTTGGGCTACTGCCCGACATTGGCGCCCTTTCAGTGAATAGCCTGCAGTTTGACGAGACGCGGCGCGCCTCCTTCATCCTGATGTGATCTTTCGTCATACTCCCGGCTTTCCCCGATCCAGCTGCCGATAGCCAATCGCCTCAGCCAGATGCGCCGTCCGGATCACCTCGCAACCCGCCAGATCCGCAATCGTGCGCGCCACGCGCAGAATCCGGTGCATCGCACGTGCGGAAAGCTGCAGACGCTCAATGGCCTGCTCCAGCATGTCCTGATCTGCCTCGCTGAGTCGGGCACAGGCTCGCAGCGCCGCTGGCGGCAGATGCGCATTGAGCCCGCCACGCGCCTGCTGCCGGGCATGGGCGGCTTCCACCCGTGCACGCACCGCAGCACTGGGCTCCCCCAGTGGCGTGCTTTCCCGCAGCTCCACCGCGTCCATGCGCGCCACGCTGATATGCAGGTCGATGCGGTCCAGCAGCGGACCGGACACGCGCGCACGGTAGCGGTTGATGCGCTCGTCGCTGCAAAGGCAGCGGTTGCTGCGGTCGCCGGCCCAGCCGCACGGGCAGGGGTTCATCGCCGCCACCAGCTGGAATCGCGCCGGATACTGCACGCTGCGTGCCGCGCGGGCAATGCGGATGTGACCGGATTCCAGCGGCTCGCGCAGGGTTTCCAGCGCGCTGCGGTTCCATTCTGGGAGCTCATCAAGGAAGAGGACTCCATGATGGGCCAGTGATATTTCACCGGGGCGGGGCGGGTTGCCCCCACCCACCAGCGCCGCCGCGCTCGCGCTGTGATGGGGCGCTCTAAAGGGCCGCTGCCGCCAACGTCTTGGGTCCAGCCCTTCGCCACTCACCGAGGCAATCGCGGCCAGCTGCAGCGCTTCACCCTCCTCTGTATCCGGCAACAGGCTGGGCAGGCGCGAGGCCAACAGTGTCTTGCCGCAGCCAGGGCTGCCGATCAACAGAAGATGGTGACCACCGGCAGCGGCGACTTCCAACGCGCGCCGCGCATGCGCCTGCCCGCGCACGTCGGCCAGATCGGGCAGTGGCAACGGCGTCGTGTCCACGCGCTCCACGGGTGGTAGCAGGCGCGGATTGCCCAACCCTGCACAGCATTCCAGCAGCGTGCGGGCCACGCGCACGTCCGCGTGCTCGGCTAATGCTGCCTCCGCGGCATTACCCGGCGGCACCACCAGAATGCGCCCGGCATCAGCCGCCGCAATCGCCGCCGGCAGCGCGCCAGCCACCGGGCGCAGCTCGCCGGTCAGGCCAAGCTCGCCCAGGAATTCGTACTGCAACAGCGACTGTGGATCGACCTGGCCGCTGGCCGCCAGAATGCCCAGCGCGATGGCCAGGTCGTAACGCCCACCTTCCTTGGGCAGGTCAGCGGGCGCGAGGTTGAGCGTGATGCGTCGCTGCGGAAAGTCGAAGCGCGCGCAAAGAAGGGCGGCACGCACGCGCTCACGGGATTCACGCACGCTGGTCTCGGCCAGGCCGACAATCTGGGTGGCAGGCAGGCCACCGGAGAGATGCACTTCCACCCGCACCAGCGGGGCATCGACCCCGGCGCGGGCACGGCTGTGGACCAGCGCCAGGCTCATGTGTGGTTTCCTGCGGAGGGGCGCTTGATGGTGCGGCAGGCGTTCCGCGTGGGATATCGGGGATTTCAGGTGAAGCGGCTAGGGGGATTCCGGCAGACCGTTGGAGTGCGCCTGCGCGCTTCATAGCGGCCGGTGTCCGCGATCGAGTGTCGGAACTCAACCGGTATGACGTGGAACAACGCCGGGGAATAGGCCGTTGCCGCTCGCCCGCGCCGGCCTTTCACCTCACTGGATCTGCGCCCGGGAGACTGCGGAAATCCAAGAAAATTCCCCATGAAGTGCTTTTCGTACAGGCATTTACATTTCACCAGAACTACACACATTTACTTGAAGGTAAGCAAAAGGGGCGCTAAAATTCACCCAACACACCCGCCAAGCCTCTGACGCGCTAGTTCGCGACATGCTCAAATTGGCGGGTTTTTTTTGCCTGCTGATTAAAGTCGGGATGACCCACTACCGCAAACCGCCCCTGTCGATTCAGGAACAGTTGGATCTGCTCCAGCAGCGCGGGCTTGCCATTGGTGATACCGCCAATGCCAATCGATATCTGCAGCGTGTCGGCTACTATCGTCTTATGGGCTATCTCTACACACAGCGTATGCCCGGTAGCGACAATTTCCGCGATCAAGCGACATTCGAAGAAGCGATAAGCCTTTATGAGTTCGATAGAGCGCTTAGAGACCTGGTGATGGAGGCCGTCGGCCATATCGAGGTCGCAACGCGGACCGTGCTCACGTACCACTTTGCGCATGCGAGCGGCGCCTTCGGCCATCTGGAAGCGTGTAATCTGACCTTCGCTGGACAGGAGCATGCAGATTGGCTGGATGGCGTCGAAAGTGAAGTGGTACGCTCCAGGGAGACGTTCATTCGGCACTACCGGGACAAGTACACCTCACCGGCGTTTCCCAAAGTACCGGTTTGGATGGCAACGGAAGTCATGTCGCTGGGGTCGCTCTCCCGCCTCTACAAAGCGCTTCGTACCCGTGAGCAGAAAGCTGTTGCGGGTGAGATGGGCCTGGCAGCCCCCGTCTTCGCAAACTGGCTGCGTGTCACCAGCGTGGCGCGAAACGTCGTTGCACACCACAGTAGGTTATGGAACAAGGAGCTTGGTGTTTCGGCGGTTCGCCCTCGGTCGGCGGGATGGTCTGAGCGTGAGGCGCCGTATGCACCGAATCGCTGCTTCTTTCTGTTGCTCCTGCTTCGCAAACTTCTGGAAGCGACGACCGCTGATTTCAGGGATTGGCGTGAACGTGTCGATACCCACCTCTCGGCTGGCCTGACGACTGAAGTCCGAACGAGAAGCATCGGGGCTGCGACTGGATGGCAGGACCATCGCTTTTGGCGCGGGTAAGTCCCAGGAGACGCCGCTTCCTCCAGACATTTGTTGCGAATGGGGCGGTTAGGGGGACGGTCAATGGCGGCCCAGCATCCCAAACAGACACCGCTGCTCATCCAGCACCAGCCCATTGAAGCGCCCAAACCACGCCTCAACCCACGAAGGCCCCGCACGTTCCACCAGCAACCGTCCCTGGCTCTGATGCAGATCCAGCCAGCGCTCGATGCTGGTGCGCAGACGCTCGATGTCCGGCGCCCGCCACCGTGCATCGGCGGGCATGCGGATCAGCACGCGCGAGGGCGCATTCTCCACCTCCATCACCAGCACGCCCTTGCATCGGATCTCGAAGGACGTTGCTCTGGCATGGCGTGTATGCAGTTCAAAACCCTCGTGGGCCTTCGCGGTCACGAAGCCGAGCGCATCACTGTGCAGCAGGCGGTAATCGGCCGGCTGCAGCTTCTGGTAGGCCCACACCTGATCGCCCGCGGGCTCGGGCCACTCCACCCACATCGCGCCGATCACCGCGATGCACACCGCCGCAGCGGCAAGGCCGTGCATCTTCATTCGTCACCCCGCACACAGGCAGAAAGGTCCGCGCCATAAGCGCGCTCAGTCCTTGGGTCGCATCCGCTCGTGGATGAAGGCGGTGAGTGCCAGATCGGCCATCACCAGCCCCTCCATCACCCGGTCGCCGACGTACTGTTCGGGCTCACCGTTCTGGCGCGTGCGCTCGGCCGCCAGCAGGATCTCCTGAACGATGCGCTGGCCGGTGAGGGCGCAGTCGGCGTCGGACAACTGCATCTGCCGGCTGCGTAGATGGTGCCGCTCGGGCCAGGGTTGGCCGTCGGCCGCAGCGCCCGCGCCGATGGCGTGCAGGATGGCGATGAGGCTGTTGGGATCCAGGGCTGGCTCGGCCGAGGGCACTTGCTGGATGTGGCGCGGGGGTGGGGAGTGCGGCGTGGTCATGGCGGGCTCCGTGCATGCAGGCGGACGCCGCCACCGATAAAGGTGGCGGGCAGAGCGTGGCTCGAAAACCGGTTGCTAGACAAAGCCGGCGGGCACGAGGGCCCCCACGCCCCGCCCGCCATAGCCGGCAGACGGATTGCCAGCCGGCACCACGCGCGGTGGTGCCGGCTGGCAAGCGCAAACTTACGTCTAGCAATCCGGGTTTTCGAGTCCCGACCACCGATGCACGGTGGCGCAGTAACGATTACCTGCTGTTGTTCGGAATGCCAACGGGTAGGGGTCAATGCCGCCAAAACCCGAGACGTTTTTGGCATTGTCGCATAGCGAGGAAAGCGGCGAGAGCCTTGGCGTGCTTGGCGCAGCAGCACTTCTGGGACGGAGTCGTCAGAACCTTCCGCCAGAGACGCAGGGAGCGGCAAATGCGACAACATTGGTCCGACGGTCGCTGATGGATGCCGCGTATTTCGCCTCCATGCGTGAGTGACTTTCTGCCTATTGACCCCACGGGGCGCCACGCAGAATCTGACTACTGCTGTAGTCACTCGGAACTGTTCTGCCCGCAGCAGGAAGGTTCTGCGGCGTTTGAACGGACTCCACCCACTGGCGCAGGCCGCTACAAGGATCACTGTACGTGTTACGCCGCAATCGACTTCTTCTGTCTGCGGGTCTGCTCCCGCTCCCGTGGTTCCTGTTCTGGACCAGCGTTGCCGCCGTGTTCGCGCCGGGCTACAACCCGCTCGCACAGCACGCCAGCGAGCTGCTGCAGGCGCCGACGCTCGCAAGCATCTGCGCCAGGATCGCCGCCATTGGCTCTGGCGTAGGCTTCGTGGCGTTCTCCATCGGGGTATGGAGGGAGTCCGGTCGCCGGATTGCAGTAGGTGCAATCTGCTGGATGGTCTTTGGCGTCTCTATGCTGACCAACGGGCTCTGGCCCATGGGCCATCCGATGCATGGCTTCTACACCATCGGTATCGCAAATATCATTGCACCGGCAATGTCGCACATCGAATTGAGCGCATGGTCTGCCAACCGAAGGGCGTACGCCGTGACCGCGTTGGTGAGCATCGCGAGCATCGTCTATCTCTGGTTGAACGTGGTGGGCGTGGACCCGGAGGGCTTCCGGGGGCTGACACAGCGCCTGTTCTCGTCGATCAACTCGCTGTGGCCGTTCCTGGTTGCACTGTATCTGCTGCGAAGGGATTCAAGCGCGCTGAAGGCGAAGCCGGCGCATTGATGGAAGGGTATGCTGCACTTGGGCGATGATTGAGCGTGCGGAGTTGAGAGCAAGATGAGAATTTTTCGCCGCCAGCTGATCTACGTCCAAGTGCACCAGGACCATTTTATTGCGCGCCTGGTCGGTGGAGACAGGACCATCCGCCGCCAGTGTCACGCCCTTGGCAATCGCGCGGGTCCGATCAAGGACTTTTCGAATATCCGGCCCCTGCTCAAGGCGATCTTCTCGGAACTCATGCCTGGGTTCTCTCTCGTCAAGCCGTGGGGGATTCTGCACTTTGATCCGGTTGAGTACCCGGTCACGAAGGAAGAACTGGCCGGGTTCCAGAAGACTGCCATGCGAAGTGGTGTGAGCTTCTGTTTTCTCTCCACGTGGGAGCAGCGGCATGCAGACAAGGATCTGTTGGAGATGTTCAAGTAGGGGCCGGCTCGATACTTCTTTCACAGCCGAGCCGCTTTTGTGATTGGACGACGGATCGCTTCAATCGCTACCGGGACTCGAATTGAGTGGCAACCGAAACTCTGCAATGGATAGTGTTGGAGCCAGCCTTGCGGGCGCAGCTTCCTGCTGGGCCCGATCACTGCTGAGCAGCGGCGCAACACTGACTGCCCGCTGTTGTGCGCAATGCGAAGAGGAGGTGTTGGTACCGACAACGTCCGAGACGTTCTACTGGTAGTAGGTTTCACGAACGATTTCGTTGCACGTCGGGTCGACATCAACGTGGAAAGATCTCAACCCGTCGCGGGGCAGGAGCACTTTCAGATCATCCAGGTACTGCACAGCGAACCCTCGATCCGAATTTCCGGAGCCTTCCTCCTCGATGCGGTACAACGTCCTGTCCCATCCCCTCGAGTCCTCAACATGCTGCTCGATCAGCTGCAGGCAGCGCTCATGCCTGGCTTGGCCTGGTTCACTTCCGTGGCAGGCTGGGGCAATGAAGCCGAGCGTTGCGAGCAACCAGGATAGTTTGAACAGACGCATGCTCAATTCCCATTTGGATGAAGCTTTCAGATGCTCATCAGTGGCAGGAGGATCGTCCATGGTTGCACTGTCTGGTGCAAGATTGGCAAGGGCGCACGATAGGGGCTGTTTCGCGGCAGGCGGCTGCGCGACACGGAGAATGGAGACAATGACCAAGGTGACCGGTGCCAGGATAAAGGACCACACGCGATGAAACTACCGGCCCGCTTCTGGGTGCATCTTTTCAGCCATCTGGGGTTCGTCGCAATCATGGCCGCGCTCTTGGCCGACTGGGTCGGGGTGTTCTTCGAAGCTCTTGTCAGCCAATCCCATGCCCCCGCCGACGTGGCCCGGGTGGGTGATGTCGGAACGGTGTTCGGGTTCTGCATGCTCGCCCTGCTGCTGTTGGGGGCGCTGAGCATCCCGGGTGAACTGTCGGGGCTGGTCAGGCTGTACGGCCGCAAGGCGCCCTATCGGCAGCAGGCGCAGGTGATGCATCGGAAGGTGCTGCTGATCACCATCGCGGTACTGTCCTGGGCGGCGCTGGCGTCGGCGTTTTTCATTGGATCGTTGCTGCGTTCCGGCCAGGCGTGAATGCCCTTGCTTGTGGAAATGGTGCTCCCTAAGCTCGGGCGACGAAAGGAATTGTTGGCCGGCCACCGCACTACGGCAGGTCCTCGCCATCCACGCCTTGGCTGGATCTCATGACAAACATGGATATCGGTTCCCCGCCCGCGCGGGAACGTGCACTGCGCAGCATCACCCCGGAGACGGCGAAACAGCATGAACTGCTCTTGCGAGCGATCTTTCGCGAGGAGATCGACTACCGTCAGCGCGACGAGGATCAGGCGTACTTCGAGAACCTCTATTGGTGTGCCTATCTGCTGTTCCATGTGGGAGATCTGGCCGATGTCGAGTCCATGTGGATTGCCAAGAATCTGAACATGGATACCGGTTCTGGCTTCGACGTCGAGAACATGGTGGGTGCCGGTGTGGAGCAGACGATTGAGTACCTTCTGGAAAGATCTCTCGACGATGCTGCGGATTACATTGACGAGTGCTTACCAGCTCACTCGCAGCAGGAAATCGAGGAATGGTCCCGCTCCCGTCGTAGCTACTTCTACGACGTCTGAGTGATTTCATCGACAGCTGCAGTCGAGCTTGTGCCACTTGCGTGTCCATCGCACGTTGATCCCGGGCTGCGGATCTTCGCTCCTGGCCGATAGCCAACATCAACAGAACGCGCGCAACTGGAATCTAATGACCATTTTCCATCACTCCCTGTTAACCCTCCGGCTCTTCGGGGATGACCTCAATCCAGCCGAGATCACTGCCTTGCTGGGCGCGAATCCAACCGCCGCGCATCACAAGGGCCAGCAGCTCACAGGCAACCAACCCGACGCCGTGCGTATCGCCAGGACCGGCAGCTGGCAGCTTGATGCGGAGCGTCGTGAGCCTGAAGATCTGGAAGCGCAGATCTTCGAGATCCTCGATCAGCTCACCGGCGATCTCGCCGTATGGCAGTCATTGGCACGGTTCCGGCCTGACCTGTTCTGCGGTCTTTTCATGGGCAGCAGCAATGACGGTGTCTCGCTTTCGCCCCGCGTGCTGCTCGCTCTGGGAGAGCGCGGCATTGAGCTCGGGCTGGACATCTATGAAGCCGATGAAGAGGTGCGCAACGCCCAACGCCAAAAGGTCATCAATTGATGATCTCCCCACTCCCCGAAGCAACAAACGCCTTCAACTGCCGAACGAATTCCGCGTCGTAGAGCTCCCACTCCACAATCTCCCCCACCACCCGCAACGGCTGCGCACTCCGATACGACCGCGTCGGGTTCCCGGGAAACTTCTTGTTGGTCACATTCGGGTCGTCCTCAAACGGCCCGGTCGGCTCCACCACATACACGCGCGGTCGCCCCTCACCCCGGGCCATCTCCGCAGCCAGCCCGGCGCCCTTGGCAATGGTGGTGAAGTAGATGTGGTTCATCACCACGCTGTCGCGGTAGTTGGAGCGGAAGCCCGCGCTCAGCAGCTCGCCCACGGCGAGGTCAGCGCGGGTGCCGTGATAGAACGGCCCGGCGATCTGGTCGCAGGTGTCATGCGAAACGGGTGTCCATTCGGTGTCCTGCGCCATCGGCACTGCCCCTGCGTGTCCTGCCGGATCGACAGGCCGGCGAGTCTAGGGCGCCCGGTGGGCCTTGCTGCAAGGCCCCATCCGGGAAATAATCTGTAAACGGGAGGCGCGGTGCGCCTCCTTTTTTCATTCTGCGGTGCCGCGCCCTTCCAGCTCGCGCACGGCCGTTTCCAGCGCATCCAGCTTTTCGCGGGTCTTCAGCAGCACGGCGCGCTGCACTTCGAACTCCTCGCGGGTGACCAGGTCGAGCTTGGCCAGGCCGGCCTGCAGCGCGCTCTTGAAGGTGGCCTGCAGTTCCTCGCGCGATTCGCGCAGGCCCGGCGGCACCAGGTCGCTGAGGCGACGGGCGAGGTCATCGATTTGGTTCAGGTCGATCATGGGGTGCTCCGTGGGGGTGGGCCCGTGCATCCGGCGCGGGCAGGCCGTTCGCGCACAAGGATACTGCTGGCACCCACTGCCCGGACAGGCGGCAGCGGCTTCGCACGGGCCGCGTTCAGGCGCTATCCTCCACGCCGGAAGACAGGAGATAGACGATGAAGATGGTCATGGCGGTGATCAAGCCGTTCAAGCTCGACGACGTGCGCGAAGCGCTGGCCGAGCGTGGGGTCACTGGGATCACGGTGACGGAAGTGAAGGGCTTTGGTCGCCAGAAGGGCCATACCGAGCTGTACCGTGGCGCGGAGTATGTGGTCGATTTCCTGCCGAAGGTGAAGCTGGAAGTGGCGGTAACCGATGACCAGGTGGAGGCGGTGGTTGAGGCCATCGTGAAGGCCGCTGGCACCGGCAAGATTGGGGACGGCAAGGTGTTCGTTTACGACTTGGGCAGCGTGGTGCGTATTCGTACCGGTGAGCTGGACGCGGACGCGTTGTAACCCGTTTGGCGGGATGTTGTAGAGCCGAGCCCATGCTCGGCTGCTGTTCCTGCATCGCGCGAAATGCAGCCGAGCATGGGCTCGGCTCTACAAAGAGCGGTAAAGCGGTCGAGCAAGCTCGACCCCTACCGGCGCTTCGCCCACTTGTAGAACCGCTTCCAGCCCTGGCGCACCGCGGCCACCCAGCCCGGGTCGGCCACCAGCGCGGCCTGCGCGGCACTCGGGGCCTGGCCGGTCACGCGCTGGCGGATCTTCAGCAGGTTCTTCATGTCGCTGCGGCGCATCTGCCGGCTCAGTGGATTGCGGCGCAGCCAGCGCGGGGCGCGCCAGGCGGAGGTGAAGTCCAGCAGCACCGGCGCGCCGCCGCTGACCACCACGTTGGTGCCATGCAGGTCGTTGTGGGTGATGCCGGCGGCATGCAGGCGGCTGAGCGCGTGCTGCAGCTGCTCGAACACTTCATTGCCCACGGCCTGCGCGGTGCTCAGGGTCTGGCCGGGAATGAACTCCATGCCCAGTGCCAGGCCACCCAAGGTGCCAAGCAGCGCGGGGGCATGCTTCCAGCCGCCCAGGCGCTGCAGCATGCGGGCCTCACGGCGCACCATCAGCCGCGCGATCAGTGAAACGGGGGTGCCGCGGTAGCGGGAATAGTCCTTGATGACCGCCTCGCGTCCATCCAGGCAGGTGCGATAGACGTCGGGGGCCAGGAAGCGTTCGCCGCGCTTGAGCAGCAGCGGGGTGGCGGCGTCTTCGCCACAGGAGGAGGGGGGCAGGGCAGGAAGATGCATGTCGGGGTCTCGGACGACCCGGTGGGTGGCGCAATGCGTCAAGCGAACCGGTGTTACAGGGAGTTACTAAGTTTTCGTTAATTTTAGTACTCGCCAGTTCGCTATTCCACGATTTGTCGGAGAAATGTCGGGGTCGTGGCTGGAACAGTTCGTCACGCAGAATCGGACAATTATGTCTCATTTATTCCAATTGGCCTTCAGCATCAACAGCTTGCGCGCTCCGCCCTGCGCCTCGTTCACAACCGGCTGAACGCGGCGCACGGGCAACTTGACCCCGGCGCACGGCCTGCCGACCATAAGCTGTTAACCCGCGACATTGGCGGCCGCCCCCCTCCGGCACGTCCCCGTCCCCTGCCGCGTTCCCCACCGGTGCTGGCCGCCTGGCCGTGCATCGCCCCGTTTCCCGTTCCGGCCCCGGCTGGAGGAAAGTGCTTTGATCATCAAAATCGTCATTGCAGCGCTGTTCGTGGCCTGCGTGCTGTACATCCACTTTCGTGGCAAGGTCCGCGCGCGCTGGTCGCGCCAGCTGCTGGACCACTCCAGTTTCATGGCCCCGATCAACGTGGTCATGTACATGTTCTCGAAGGTGCCGACCACGCCGTTCCTGGACCCGGGCAAGGAGTTCCCGCAGCTGGAGCCGCTGCGCCAGAACTGGCAGATGATCCGCGACGAGGCGCTGGCGCTGCGCGACGCGCAGAAGATCGCTGCTTCCAGCACGTTCAACGATGCCGGCTTCAATTCGTTCTTCCGTCGTGGCTGGAAGCGCTTCTACCTGAAGTGGTATGGCCCGTCGCACCCGTCGGCGAAGACGCTGTGCCCGAAGACCACGGCGCTGATCGAGTCGATCCCGGATGTGCGTGCGGCGATGTTCGCGCAGCTGCCGCCGGGCAGCGAGCTGCGCCCGCACCGCGACCCGTTCGCCGGCTCGCTGCGCCTGCATCTGGGCCTGAGCACACCCAACGACGATGCCTGCTACATCGAGGTGGACGGCATCAAGAAGAGCTGGCGCGACGGCGAGTGGATGATGTTCGACGAGACCTACATCCACCATGCACACAACGAGACGCAGCAGGACCGCGTGATCCTGTTCTGCGACATCGCCCGCCCGCTGCGCTTCGGCCTGCCGGGGCTGTTCAACCGCGCGGTGGCGGCCACGCTGCTGGCCGGTGGCGCCTCGCCGAACCTGCCGGGTGACCCGACCGGTGGCGTCAACAAGGCATTCGGCAGCGTCTACAAGGTGCGCCTGAAGGCCAAGGCACTGCGCGAGCGCAGCGTGGTGGCCTACCAGCTGATCAAGTGGGGCCTGGTGGTGGCGGTCATCGCCGGTATCTGGGCGCTGTAACTGTAGAGCCGAGCCCATGCTCGGCTTGGTTTACCGCAACCTGTCCGAAGAGCAGCCGAGCGTGGGCTCGGCTCTACAGAAAGCAGAAAACCCGCGCTGTCGCCAGCGCGGGTTTTTGTTTGGATCAACCCTTCAATGCCGCCTGCACGAACGGCGGGGTCACCAGTACGCCGGTGTGCAGCGCGGCGGTGTAGTACAGGGTGTTGAAGGTCTTGGCGGCCGAGTCGGCCTGGCGGAAGTCGAAGCTGCTGTCGCCCTTGCGCGCCATGGTCACGCTCCACCAGCCGGTGGGGTAGCACGGCTGCGGGAACGGCAGGGTCTTGAACGAACCGAAGCCGGCCTTGCCCATCTCGGTGCGCATCTCGTTGATCAGCGCCAGCTGCATCAGCGGCG
>NZ_LEKR01000025.1:0-57491 GCF_001580555.1 Stenotrophomonas sp. DDT-1 | reverse complement strand
CCCTGGAACTGCGCGATCCGTGGACCGTGGGCGGCAAGACCTATGCCTCCGGTTCGCTGCTGGCCACCCAGCTGGACGACTTCCTGGCCGGCAAGCGCGACTTCGAGGTGCTGTTCACCCCGACCGCGACCACCTCGCTGGCCAGCGCCACCTGGACCAAGAGCCATCTTGTGCTGAACGTGCTGGACGACGTCAAGAACCGCCTGTCGGTGCTGACCCCGGGCGCAGATGGCTGGAAGACCAGCCGCTTCGTCGGCGCCCCTGCCTTCGGCACGCTGGGCGTGGCTGCAGTGGACAGCAATGACAGCGACGCGGTGTGGCTGACCGCCACCGACTACTTGACCCCGACCACGCTGGCGCTGGCCGAGATCGGCCAGGCCCCGGAAACGCTGAAGACCATGCCGGCCTTCTTCGACGCCAAAGGCAAGGTGATCGAGCAGCACTTCGCCACCAGCAAGGACGGCACCCGCGTGCCGTACTTCGTGGTGCACGACAGGGCGATGAAGCTCGATGGTTCCAATCCGACGCTGCTGTACGGCTACGGTGGCTTCGAGATCTCGCTGACCCCGAGCTATTCCGGTGGCATGGGCCGCGCCTGGCTGGAGAAGGGCGGCGTGTACGTGGTGGCCAACATCCGTGGTGGCGGCGAGTACGGCCCGCGCTGGCACCAGGCGGCGCTGAAGCAGAACCGCCACAAGGCCTACGAAGACATGGCCGCGGTGGCGCGGGACCTGGTCAAGCGCAAGATCACCAGCGCCAAGCACCTGGGCGTGCAGGGCGGCAGCAACGGTGGCCTGCTGACCGGCAACATGCTGACCCAGTACCCGGAGCTGTTCGGTGCGGTGGTGGTGCAGGTGCCGTTGCTGGACATGAAGCGCTACAGCCACCTGTTGGCGGGTGCCTCATGGATGGCCGAGTACGGCAACCCGGATACCAGTGACTGGGAGTTCATCAAGACCTTCTCGCCGTACCACCTGTTCAACGCGAAGAAGAACTACCCGCCGGTGCTGTTCACGACCTCGACCCGCGACGACCGCGTGCACCCGGGGCATGCCCGCAAGATGGCGGCGAAGATGATCGACGCCGGCAAGGACGTGACCTACTACGAGAACATCGAAGGGGGGCACGGCGGCGCCGCCAACAACGCGCAGGCCGCGCACATGTCGGCGCTGGCCTACAGCTTCCTGTGGGAGCGGTTGGGCGGCAAGTAAGCAGAACGGAAAACGCCGCCCCAGGGCGGCGTTTTCCGTTATCGGGTAGCGCCGGGCCATGCCCGGCGCGCGCGTAGCGCGGCAGGATGCCGCCGGGCATGGCCCGGCGCTACCGGAAATGCTTCAACCCACGCGCGATCCGCGCCACCGCCTCCTGCAATCGCGGCACCTCCTGGGTATAGGCCAGGCGCACGTGCTGGTTGGCACGATGGAAGCCGAAATCCAGGCCCGGGGTGAACGCCACGTGCTCGGTTTCCAGGAAATGCGCGCAGAATGCCTGCGCGTCGTCGGTGAATGCACTGACGTCGGCGTACAGGTAGAACGCGCCCTGTGGCTCGACTTCGATACGGAAGCCCAGCTCACGCAGTGCCGGCAGCAGGAAGTCGCGACGCTGGCGGAACGCGTCGCGGCGCTGCTCGAAGATCGCCATGGATTCCTCGCTGAAGCAGGCGAGCGCGGCGTGCTGGGCGATGCTTGAGGCGCTGATGTACAGGTTCTGCGCCAGCTTCTCCAGATCCGGTACTGCGGACGGCGGCGCCACCAGCCAGCCCAGCCGCCACCCGGTCATGCCGAAGTACTTGGAAAAACTGTTCAGTACGAATGCGTTGTCGTCCACCTGCAGCACGCTGGGCGCGTCCAGGCCGTAGGTCAGGCCGTGATAGATCTCGTCCACCACCAGGTGGCCGCCCCGCGCGTGCAGGGTCTGCGACAGTGCAGCCAGTTCGTCGGCGGAGAGCACCGTGCCGGTCGGGTTGGCCGGTGAGGCAACCAGCGCGCCGACGCTGTCGGCATTCCAATGCTGTTCCACCAGGGACGGCGTGAGCTGGTACGCAGTGTCCGGGCCGACCGGCACCAGCTGTGCGCCGCCTTCGACGAGGCGCAGGAAGTGGCGGTTGCAGGGGTAGCCGGGGTCGGCCAGCAGCCAGTGGCGGCCGGGATCGACCAGCAGGCTGCTGGCCAACAGCAACGCACCGGACCCACCCGGGGTGACCAGGATGCGTTCAGGATCGATGTCCAGACCGTAGTGGCTGCGATAGAAACCGCTGATCGCCTGGCGCAGGGCCGGCAGGCCACGTGCGGCGGTGTAGCGGGTATGGCCGGCGGCCAGTGCGGCCTGGCCGGCCCGCACGACCGGTTCGGCGGTAGTGAAGTCCGGTTCGCCGATTTCCAGGTGGATCACATCGTGGCCGGCCTGTTCCAGCGCCTGCGCGCGGGCCAGCAGGGACATCACATGGAACGGGGCGATTTCATGGCTGCGCCGGCTGTAGCCCGGCGTGTGGGGCAGGGTACTCATGGATCCATGGTACGCCGGTCGGCATGGCCCATGACGATCTGCAGGGTTGCCGCTTGGCTGCGATTGGGGTCAGATCCCTTTTCGGGAAAAGGGATCTGACCCCGCCGAAGACCATTGCATTGATGCGCCAGGAACCCTACTTCATGAAGTCCACCCTCTGCCTGTTGCTCGCCAGCCTGATGACCACGACTGCTACCGCCGCCACTCCGCCCGTTCCGCCGGACGCCGCCAGGCATCCGCACGTGGTCAAGGCGCCGTTCGGCGCGACCCGCAACGATGACTATTACTGGCTGCGCGATGACAAGCGCACGGACAAGGACATGCTGGCCTACCTGCAGGCCGAGAATGCCTACGCCGATCAGCTGCTGGCACCGCTGAAGCCACTGGAAGACACCCTGTACAAGGAGATCGTCGGCCGCATCAAGCAGGACGATTCCAGCGTGCCGGCGCGCGAGCGCGGCTACTGGTATTACAGCCGTTTCGAGACCGGCCAGGATTACCCCATCCACGCACGCCGCAAGGGCAGCATGGAGGCCGCCGAGGAAATCCTGCTGGACGTCAATACGATGGCTGCGGGCAAGGGCTACTTCAGCGTCGGCTCGATGGATGTCAGCCAGGACAACCAGTTGCTGGCCTGGGCCGATGATGATGTCGGCCGCCGCCAGTACACGATCCGCTTCAAGGATCTGGCCACCGGCAAGGTGCTGCCCGATGTGATCACCGGCAGCTCCGGCGACCTGGTCTGGGCCGACGACAACCGCACCGTGCTGTATGTCGAGAACGATCCGGAAACGCTGCTCACCGTGCGCGTGAAGAAGCACGTGCTGGGCACTCCAGCCAGCGCCGACACCGTCGTCTACGAAGAGAAGGACGACAGCTTCTACATGGGCATCGGCCGCACCCGCGACGATCGCTTCATCACCATCGGCGTGCACAGCACGGTGTCCTCGGAAGAGCGCTACGCACCGGCCAGCGATCCGACCACCTTCACCGTGCTGGCCCCGCGCCAGCGCGATGTCGAGTACGACGCCGACCACTACGACGGCCGCTGGGTGATCCGCACCAACGACGGTGCGAAGAATTTCAAGCTGGTCACCGCACCGACCGATGCCACCTCGCGTGCGCAGTGGAAGGACTGGATCGCGCATGACGATGCGGTGTTCATCGAAGGCTTCGAGCTGTTCGACAGCTACACCGCCATCGCCGAACGTTCCGAGGGCCTGGAGCGCATCCGCCTGCTGTTCAAGGATGGCCGCAGCGACTACGTGAAGGCTGATGAGCCGGCGTACTCGATGGGCCTGGGCGACAACACCGAGGCCGATACGCCGTGGCTGCGCTACGTCTACACCTCGATGACAACCCCGACCACCGTGTTCGAGCTGAACACCGCCACCGGTGAGCGTCGCCAGCTGAAGGTGCAGCCGGTGATCGGCTATGACGCCTCGAAGTACGAAACCGACCGCGTCTGGATCACCGCACGCGATGGCGTGAAGGTGCCGGTGTCGCTGGTCTACCGCAAGGGCTACCAGAAGGACGGCAAGGGCGCGCTGTTCCAGTACGCCTACGGCAGCTACGGCATGTCGATGGACCCGTACTTCAACCAGACGGCGGTGAGCCTGCTCGACCGCGGCGTGGTGTATGCCATCGCCCATATCCGCGGCGGCCAGGAAATGGGCCGCGACTGGTACGAGAACGGCAAGCTGCTGCACAAGCAGAACACCTTCAACGACTTCATCGACGTCACCCGCGGCCTGGTCGCACAGGGCTGGGCGGCGAAGGATCGTGTCGCCGCGTCCGGCGGCAGCGCCGGTGGCCTGCTGATGGGCGCGGTGGCCAACCAGGCCCCGCAGGATTACCGGGTGATGGTGGCGCAGGTCCCGTTCGTCGACGTGGTCACCACCATGCTCGACCCGACCATTCCGCTGACGACCAACGAATACGATGAGTGGGGCAACCCGGAGCAGAAGCCGTATTACGACTACATGCTGTCCTACTCGCCCTACGACAACGTGAAGCAGCAGGCGTACCCGGCGCTGTTCGTGGGTACCGGCCTGTGGGATTCGCAGGTGCAGTACTGGGAGCCGGCCAAGTGGGTGGCCAAGCTGCGTGATCACAACACCGGCCCCTACCCGATCCTGTTCCGCACCAACATGGAAGCCGGCCACGGCGGCAAGTCGGGGCGCTTCCAGCGCTACCGCGAGCTGTCCGAGTCGTACGCGTTCGTGCTGCAGCAGCTGGGCATCGCCCAGCCGTAACGGCGAAGGGGTGCCGGGCGTTGCCGGGCACCCCGAACCGTTATCCTTGCGGCCATGAGCCTGCCCGAGCCCTCCGCATCCCGCGATACCGCCACGCCACCGCGCGTGGTGCGTTTCCGCTGGGCGTGGTGGCTGCTGGCCTACGTCAGCCTGGGCACCGGCATCGTCGGCATCTTCGTGCCGGGCCTCCCGACCACCGTATTCATCCTGATCTCGGCGTGGGCTGCATCACGTGGGTCCGAACGCCTGCACACCTGGCTGCTGCAGCACCCGCGCTTCGGCCCGGCCATCGCCAACTGGCAGGCACATGGTGCGGTCAGCCGCTACGGCAAGTGGATGGCCACGATCACCATGGCGGTGTGCGCCTGCATCATGCTGTGGTGCGTGCCGGTCGCCTGGGTGAAGTGGTTCTCGATCGGCAGCATGACCGTGGTGGCGATCTGGCTGTGGACGCGGCCGTTGCCACCGCCCGCGGATTGAGCGCCTGCGGTAGTGCCGGCCGCTGGCCGGCAACCCGATCCCCTGCACGAACCGCTCAGCCGCCAATGGCTATACTCGGGGCATGAAGATCCCCCATCGAAACGCCATCCTGATTCCGCTGGCAGCGGCCTCGCTGCTGCTCCTCGCCGCCTGCGGCAACAAGGGCCCGCTGGTACTGCCGCAGAAGCCGGTGCCGGTGGAAGAAACCGTCGAACCGGCCGCCGAGCCCGCCACCGAGGCGACCCCGGCCGAGGCCCAAGGCGCCGTTGCCCCGGCCACGACCGTCGACCCGGCTGCAACGACCACCCAGCCGGCACCCGCGCCAGCGAAGAAGGCGGGCAGCGGGAATGAGTAAGGCCGGTTCCAGGGCCTTGCGCTTCAGCAAGATGCATGGCGCGGGCAATGACTTCGTAGTGATCGACCTGCGTGACGGCACTGCGCCGCCCACGCCTGAACTGGCCGCGCGCCTGGCCGACCGCCATACCGGCGTCGGCTGCGATCAGATCCTGACCATCGAGGCGCCGCGTGCGGAAGGCTCGGTGGCCTCGTACCGCATCTGGAACGCCGACGGTTCCAATTCCGAGCAGTGCGGCAATGGCGCGCGCTGCATCGCGGCCTGGCTGGTGCGCGAGGGCAGTGCGCAGGGCGATGCGTTCGTCATCGACAGCCCGCTGGCCAGCCATGAGGTGCGGGTGCTGGGCGAAGGGCAGTTTGCGGTGACGATGGGCGTGCCTGCTTTCGAGCCGGCCAACGTGCCGCTGATGGGCTTCGCCCACCCGCGCGAGGAATACCTGCTGCCGCTGCAGGGCGAGAGCGTCCGCTTTGCTGCGGTGTCGATGGGCAACCCGCATGCGGTGATCGAAGTGGGCCTGATCGATGCTGCACCGGTCGAGCGCGTCGGTGCGCTGCTGCAGCAGCACGCGTCGTTCCCGCGCTCGGTGAACGTGGGCTTCGCCCAGGTGATGGGCCCGGCGCACGCCCGCCTGCGCGTGTTCGAGCGCGGTGTCGGCGAGACCCTGGCCTGCGGCAGTGGCGCCTGCGCCGCCGCCGTGACCCTGATGCAGCGCGGCCGCCTGCAGCGCGATGCGCGCATCAGCCTGCCCGGAGGTGACCTGCGCATCCAGTGGCCGGGCGATGGCCAGCCGGTGGTGATGGCGGGCCCGACCGCATTCGTCTTCGAAGGGGAGTGGATGGCATGAGCGAAACCGTCGACAAGCTCGGGGCCCATGAAGTCGCTGCCTGGTTGCGGCGGCATCCCGGCTTCCTCAAGCAGTTCCCGGACCTGGCCCTGACCCTGGTGGTGCCGCGCGATGACGGCCCGACCGCATCGCTGGCCAGCTACCAGCTGGAAGTGCTGCGCGAGAAGAACCGCGAGCTGGCACGACGGTTGGCCGACCTGGGCGCCACCGCACAGGTCAATGAACGCCTGGCAGTGCGCACGCACCAGCTGACCCTGGCACTGATGAAGCAGGACAACGCGGCCGATACCCTGCGCGCGATGGCCGCATCGCTGCAGGAAGACTTCGCCGGCGACCTGGTGCGGCTGGTGGTGCATGCGCCGGTGGCCGGGCTGGAACAGGCCGACTGGCTGCAGGTGATTGCTGCCGATGATCCGCAACTGGGCCCGTTCCGCGATTGCCTGAACGACGGCGAGCCGATCTGCGGCCGCCTGCAGCCGGAAAAGAATGCCGTCCTGTACGGCGTGCGCAGCGAGGAAGTGCAGACCACCGCGCTGCTGCCGTTGCCGGGCGTCGGCCTGATCGCGGTCGGCAGCCACGACCCGAACCGCTTCTACCCGGGCATGGGCACGCTGTTCCTGCGCATGATGGGCGACGCCCTGGCCACTGGCCTGAAGCGCTTCCACGACTGAGCAGGACCGGACGACGATGAGCGCGGTACAGGCCTTCCTGCAGCACCTGCAGGTGGAGCGGCGGATGTCGGCGCATACGCTTGACGCCTACCGCCGCGACCTGGACGCGCTAGCGGTCTGGGCCGAACCGCGTGGCGTAGCGGTGGAGGCGCTCGATGCCGATGCGTTGCGCCAGTTCGTCGCCGACGAGCATCGCCGCGGCCTGTCGGCCAAGAGCCTGCAACGCCGCCTGTCGGCCTGCCGCAGCTTCTATGCCTGGCTGCTCAAGCACGGGCGCATCGAGGTCAGTCCGGCAGCGACGCTGAAGGCACCGCGCGCGCCGCGCCGGTTGCCGCAGGTCCTTGACGCCGATGAGGCGGTGCAGCTGGTCGAACTGAAGCCGGAAGGTGACCTCGGCCGCCGTGACCGTGCGCTGCTGGAACTGTTCTATTCCTCCGGCCTGCGCCTGAGCGAAGTCTGCGCGCTGACCTGGCGCGACCTGGATTTCGACAGCGGGCTGGTCAACGTGCTGGGCAAGGGCAACCGCCAGCGCCGGGTGCCGTTCGGGCGGCCGGCACGCGAAGCGCTGCAGGCGTGGCGCGCGGAAAGTGGCGGTGGTCCGGCATCGCCGGTGTTCCCCGGTCGCAACGGGCCAATCAGCCAGCGTGCGGTGCAGATCCGCATCCGCCAGCTGGCGCAGCGCCAGGGCCTGTTCAAGCAGGTGCATCCGCACATGCTGCGGCACAGTTTCGCCAGCCACATCCTGGAATCGTCCGGCGACCTGCGTGGTGTGCAGGAGCTGCTGGGCCATGCCGACATCGCCACCACGCAGATCTATACCCACCTCGATTTCCAGCACCTGGCCAAGGTCTACGACGCCGCGCATCCGCGCGCCAAGCGTCGACGCAGCAATGAGGGCAGCGGAGAAAGCTGAACGTTGCCCCTGCGTCAGCCGGTCGCGGGTGGCTTGAAGGGCGCAGCGCAGTCCCCACCTCTGGTTCTGTCACCCCGGAGGCATCATGGACCCCAGTCAGAACCCCAACGTTTTCCACGCCACCACCATCGTCTGCGTCCGTCGCGGCGAGCACGTGGCCATTGCCGGCGACGGCCAGGTCACGCTGGGCCACACCGTGATGAAGGGCAACGCGCGCAAGGTGCGCCGCCTTGGCCGCGACGGCCAGGTGCTGGCCGGTTTCGCCGGTGCCGCCGCCGATGCCTTCACCCTGTTCGAGCTGTTCGAGGCCAAGCTGGAAAAGCACGGCCAGCTGCAGCGCGCTGCGGTCGAGCTGGCCAAGGATTGGCGCACCGAGCGCCGCCTGGGCAAGCTCGAAGCTCTGCTGGCAGTGGCTGACAAGGAAACCTCGCTGATCATCAGCGGCACCGGTGATGTGATCGAGCCGGAGGACGGCATCATCGCCATCGGCTCCGGTGGTTCCTATGCACTATCGGCCGCGCGCGCGTTGATGGCGCACACCGAACTGGATGCACGCACCATCGCCAGCGAGGCGATCGGCATCGCCGGCGACATCTGCATCTACACCAACCGCAACGTGGTGGTTGAGGAGCTGTGACCGCTCTTCTGTAGTGCCGAGCCATGCTCGGCAGGGCTGCCCGTCAGCCGAGCATGGCTCGGCTCTACATGCATCTGAATCCGTGAGCACATCCATGTCGAAGATCGAAGTTTCCTCCGCCACCATGACCCCGCGCGAGATCGTGCAGGAACTGGACCGGCATATCGTGGGCCAGCACGACGCCAAGCGTGCCGTGGCCATCGCCCTGCGCAACCGCTGGCGCCGCATGCAGCTGGCGCCGGAGCTTCGCAATGAAGTGATGCCGAAGAACATCCTGATGATCGGCCCGACCGGTGTCGGCAAGACCGAGATCGCGCGCCGCCTGGCTACGCTGGCCAACGCGCCGTTCGTGAAGGTCGAAGCCACGCGCTTCACCGAAGTGGGCTACGTCGGCAAGGACGTCGAGCAGATCATCCGCGACCTTGCTGATACCGCGGTCAAGCTGTACCGCGAACAGGCCAAGGTGCGCGTGCGTACCCAGGCCGAGGAACGCGCCGAAGACCGTATCCTCGATGCGCTGCTGCCGCGCCGCAGCGGTGGCATCGGTTTCGATCCGGAAGCCGCCCGCAACGAGCCGTCGGCGCAGGACAACGAGACCCGCATCAAGTTCCGCAAGATGCTGCGCAACGGCGAGCTGGACGAGCGTGAGATCGAGCTCGACCTGGCCGCCAATGTCAGCATGGACATCATGACCCCGCCGGGCATGGAGGAAATGGGCCAGCAGCTGAAGTCGATGTTCGCCAACCTCGGCGGCGGCGCGAAGGCGCACAAGCGCACGCTGACCATCAAGGCTGCGCGCCCGCTGCTGATCGAGGAAGAAGCCGGCAAGCTGGTCAACGAAGACGATATCCGCACCGCGGCGATCGAGGCCTGCGAGCAGCACGGCATCGTCTTCATCGACGAGATCGACAAGGTTGCCAAGCGCGGCGACAACGTGGGCGGTGGCGATGTCTCCCGCGAAGGCGTGCAGCGCGACCTGCTGCCGCTGGTGGAAGGCTCGAACGTGTCCACCAAGTACGGCACGATCAAGACGGACCACATCCTGTTCATCGCGTCGGGCGCGTTCCACCTGGCCAAGCCCAGCGACCTCATTCCGGAGCTGCAGGGCCGTTTCCCCATCCGCGTGGAACTGGGTGCGCTGAGCAAGGGTGATTTCGTGCGTATCCTGACCGAGCCGAAGGCTGCGCTGACCAAGCAGTACGAAGCGTTGCTGGCCACCGAGGGCGTCAAGGTCAGTTTCACCGCCGATGCCATCGAGCGCCTGGCCGAGATCGCCTTCCAGGTGAACGAGCGCCAGGAAAACATCGGCGCGCGCCGCCTGCATACGGTGCTGGAGCGCCTGCTGGATTCGCTCAGCTACGAGGCACCGGACCGCGATGGCGAAACCCTGGCCATCGACAGCGCCTACGTCGATGCACACCTGGGTGAGCTGGTGCAGGACCCGGACCTGAGCCGCTACATCCTGTAACGCCCGATCCGGCCGGATCCCTCGCCACGGCGAGGGCCCTGACTCCATCCACTGCAACAGAAAAGGCCGCCGCAGGGCGGCCTTTTGCGTTGGCGCTCAGCACGATTGCCGGGCGCGGTAGGCCTGCAGCACCTGGTCGATCACCGCGCTGGTGCGGGCAGCACTTACGCCGGTCGAGGGCGAACGGCCGCTGCCGCGCAGCTCGTCCACCAGATGCGCGATCAACGGTTGCTGGATCGACGACGGGTTGGGGATGTCGAATGTCTGCACACCGGCTTCGGTCTCCAGCACCACCGGTACATCCTCGAAGGTGGCGAAACGCAGCTGGCCGCGGTCGCCGGTGATCTCGATCTCATCCTGGCGGCGGAACGCGCAGAAGCTCCATTGCGCGATGCCATGCACGCCTGGCCCGATGCGGAAGCACATCGAGACGCTGTCCTCGGCGGCGTAAGCGCCGGCCAATGAACTGGCCAGGCCGCGCACATCGCTCAGCGGCCCCAGTAGATGATCGAGCAGGTCCAAGGTGTGCGAGCCCAGATCGACGAACAGCCCGCCGCCGGAGATCGCGGGATTGGTCCGCCAGAAGTCCGGCGATGCGGCATTCACCGAATGCGGCCGATGCAGGGTGGCGCGAACGCTGCGCGGTGTACCGATCGCGCCGCTGTCCAGCAGCTGCTTCACCTGCGCGAATCGGGGCAGGGCGCGGCGGTAGTAGGCGACGAACACGGGCACGCCACGGCGTGCACTGGCTTCCAGGATGCGCTCGCATTCGGCGAGGTCCAGGGCCATGGGTTTCTCGATATAGACCGGCTTGCCCGCGGCGATCGCCTGCAATGCGTACTGCATGTGCGTGGAGGGCGGTGTTGCAACGTACACAGCGTTCACGTCCGGATCGCCGATCAGCGCGTCGGCATCCGTGTACCAGCGTGGCACCGCGTGGCGCCGCGCATAGTCTTCGGCCAATGCGGCATTGCGGCGCATGACCGCCGCCACCCGTGAGCCGGGTGTGTTGGCCAGGGCGGGGCCGCTCTTCTTCTCGGTGACGCTGCCGCAGCCGATGAAGCCCCACACCACGTTGTCCAGGATCATGCGTCTGTCCTCACATTGGGGCTGCGATGGCCACAGCGACCCCGCTCATGCCTCGGGCAGCGGCTCGGGCACGGTGCCGGGAACGAACACGCCGTCCTTCACGTAGGCGGCCAGGGTCATGTCCAGTGCGAGCATGCCATCGCGCTTGAGGTCCATCAGTTCCGGTTCGACCATCGCACCGTGCAGTACGCCCAGCACGGTGGCGTGCAGCATGCGTGCGGCGATCTTCGGGTCTGCACCCTCGCGCAGCTGGCCCAGATCGCGGGCGCGGCGCAGGGCGCGCTCCATCCGGTCCAACGCATCGCGGAAACCGGCCTGCTGCAGTTCGGTCAGCACCTTGGTGTCAGCCGACGCATCGCTGCGCAGCATGATCTCCATGGTCTTGCGCAGGCGCTCGTCCTCGGACAGTTCGATGAACGAGTGGATCATCACCGCGCGCAGGTCGTGCACCGGCGTGTCGCGCTGGTCGGTCGAGGTGCGCTCCAGCTCCTGCATGAAAGGCAGATGCACGCGCTCGACGATCGCGGCCAGCACCTCGCTCTTGTTCTTGAAGTGCCAGTAGACCGCACCGCGGGTATAGCCGGCGCGGGCACCGATCATCTCCAGCGTGGTACGGGCCACGCCGTGTTCATGGAAGCAGGCTTCGGCGGCGTCAAGGATGCCTTCCCGGGTTGCCTGGGTGTCCTCTTTGGTCTTGCGGGCCATGGATGGGTACGAGTGCGGGTGAAACGTGGCTGAATTGTACCGGTTTACAAACAAACAAGCATGTATGTATATTTCGCTCCCATCATTCCCGTCGTGTGCGTGGCAGGCCGGTCCGGCTCCCACTCCCCGCTGGTGAGCGTTGCCTGCTGGCGCTTTCGGCCTGTATCAGCGCGATTTGAGATTCCTTCCCCTAAGAGCCTTTCCGTCATGTTGCTGAGCCGAATCCGACCCTTTGCGCTGTCGCTGGCGATCGCCGCGACCGTGGCTGCCTGCGGCGGCCAACCCCAGGCCCCCGAGCAGGGCCCGGGTGACGTCACTGTGGTCACGCTGAAGTCCGAGACCGTGGGCCTGACCCGCGAACTGCCGGGCCGTACCAACGCCTTCCTGGTCGCCGAAGTGCGGCCGCAGGTCAATGGCATCGTCGCCAAGCGCCTGTTCACCGAAGGTGGCATGGTCAAGGCCGGCGAGCCGCTGTACCAGATCGAGGACGCCAGCTACCGCGCCCAGGCCAACAGTGCCCGCGCCCAGCTGGCCCGCGCCGAGGCCACCGCCAACGCCGCCCGGCTGAGCGCCAAGCGCATCACCGAGCTGGCCAAGGTCGATGCGGTCAGCCAGCAGGACCTGGAAAATGCCGTGGCCGCGCAGAAGCAGGCCGAGGCGGATGTCGGTGCCGCGAAGGCATCGCTGGACGCAGCCAACGTCACCCTGGGCTACGCCCGCATCACCGCGCCGATCAGCGGCCGCATCGGCAAGTCCAGCGTCACCCAGGGTGCGCTGGTCAGCGCCGGCCAGGCCAATGCACTGGCTACGGTGCAGCAGCTGGATCCGATCTATGTCGACCTGACCCAGTCCTCGGCCGAGCTGCTGCAGCTGCGCCGCGAACTGGCTGCCGGCCGCCTGCAGGACAACCAGACCCTGCCGGTCAGCATCCTGATGGAAGACGGCAGCACCTTCGAGCACAAGGGCACGCTGGAGTTCTCCGAAGTCAGCGTCGATCCGACCACCGGCAGCTTCGGCCTGCGCGTGAAGGTGGACAACCCGGACGGCCTGCTGATGCCGGGCATGTACGTGCGTGCGGTGATCGGCGGCGGCGTGCGCAGTGATGCCGTGCTGGTGCCGATGCAGGGCATCGCCCGCGATCCGAAGGGCGATACCACGGCGATGGTGGTCGGCAAGGACAACCAGGTCGAAGTACGCCCGGTCAAGGTCAGCCGCACGGTTGGCGACAAGTGGCTGGTCGAGGACGGCCTGAAGGCCGGTGACAAGGTCATCGTGGAAGGCCTGCAGAAGATCGGCCCCGGCATGCCGGTCAAGGCCACCGAAAAGGGCGACGTACCGGCCAAGCCGGC
Organism: Stenotrophomonas sp. DDT-1; assembly: GCF_001580555.1. Lineage (NCBI taxonomy): Bacteria > Pseudomonadati > Pseudomonadota > Gammaproteobacteria > Lysobacterales > Lysobacteraceae > Stenotrophomonas > Stenotrophomonas sp. DDT-1. Next base: position 44,220 of record NZ_LEKR01000025.1, on the reverse strand, counting down.
GGCCGCCGCCCAGCCTGCCGCCCCGGCCGGCGACGCGAAGTAAGCGGAGAACCCCATGGCACGCTTTTTCATCGATCGACCCATCTTCGCGTGGGTGATCGCCATCATCATCATGCTCGCCGGCGGCCTGGCCCTGTTCAAGCTGCCGGTCTCGATGTACCCCAACGTCGCGCCGCCGGCGGTGGAAATCAGCGCCACCTACCCGGGTGCATCGGCCAAGGTGGTCGAAGACTCGGTGACGCAGATCATCGAGCAGAACATGAAGGGCCTTGATGGCCTGATCTACTTCTCCTCCAACAGCTCGTCCAACGGCCAGGCCACCATCACCCTGACCTTCGAGAGCGGCACCAACCCGGACATCGCCCAGGTGCAGGTGCAGAACAAGCTGCAGCTGGCCATGCCGCTGCTGCCGCAGGAAGTGCAGCGGCAGGGCATCAACGTGGCCAAGTCCAGCTCGGGCTTCCTGAACGTCATCGCGTTCGTGTCCGAGAACGGCAGCATGGACGCCAACGACATCGCCGACTACGTCGGTTCCAATGTCGTCGACCGCCTCAGCCGCGTGCCGGGCGTGGGCAACATCCAGGTATTCGGTGGCAAGTACGCCATGCGCATCTGGCTGGACCCGAACAAGCTGCATACCTATGGCCTGTCCGTCGCGGAAGTGACTGCGGCGATCAAGGCGCAGAACGCCCAGGTGGCGATCGGCCAGCTCGGCGGTGCGCCGTCGGTGAAGGGCCAGCAGCTCAACGCCACCATCAACGCGCAGTCGCGCCTGCAGACCCCGGAACAGTTCCGCAACATCATCGTGCGCGGCGCGCAGGACGGTGCCGAGCTGCGCCTGGGCGACGTTGCCCGCGTCGAACTGGGTGCCGAGTCCTACGACTTCGTCACCCGCTACAACGGCCAGCCGGCCAGCGGCCTGGCGGTCACCCTGGCGACCGGCGCCAATGCGCTGGATACCGCTGCCGGCGTGGATGCTGCGCTGGACGACATGAAGAGCTTCTTCCCGGCCGGATTGAAGGCCGAGATCCCGTACGACACCACCCCCTTCGTGCGCGTGTCGATCAAGGGCGTGGTGCAGACCCTGCTCGAAGCGATCGTGCTGGTGTTCGTGGTGATGTACCTGTTCCTGCAGAACTTCCGCGCCACCCTGATCCCGACCATCGCCGTGCCGGTGGTGCTGCTGGGTACCTTCGGCGTGCTGGCGATGCTGGGCTTCTCGGTGAACATGCTGACCATGTTCGCGATGGTGCTGGCGATCGGCCTGCTGGTGGACGACGCCATCGTGGTGGTGGAGAACGTCGAGCGCATCATGTCCGAGGAAGGACTGTCGCCGCTTGAAGCGACCCGCAAGTCGATGGGCCAGATCACCGGTGCGCTGGTGGGTATCGGCCTGGTGCTGTCGGCGGTGTTCGTGCCGATGGCCTTCATGAGCGGATCCACCGGCGTGATCTACCGGCAGTTCTCGGCCACGATCGTCTCTGCAATGGCGTTGTCGGTACTGGTGGCGATCGTGCTGACGCCGGCACTGTGCGCGACCATGCTCAAGCCGTTGAAGAAGGGCGAGCATCATGTTGCCCACCGCGGCCTGGCCGGTCGCTTCTTCAACGGTTTCAACCGCGGCTTCGACCGCACCAGCGAAAGTTACCAGCGTGGTGTGCGCGGCATCATCCATCGTCCGTGGCGCTTCATGGGCATCGTGGCGGCACTGTTCGTGCTGATGGGCGTGCTGTTCGTGCGCCTGCCCAGCTCGTTCCTGCCCAACGAAGACCAGGGCGTGCTGATGGCGCTGGTGCAGGCCCCGGTCGGCGCCACCCAGGAGCGCACGCTGGAATCGATCGCGGCATTGGAGAACCACTTCCTGCAGAACGAGAAGGATGCGGTGGATTCGGTGTTCTCCGTGCAGGGCTTCAGCTTCGCCGGCATGGGCCAGAACGCCGGCATGGCGTTCGTCAAGCTGAAGGACTGGAGCGAGCGTGACGCCAACAATGGCGTGATGCCGATCACCGGTCGTGCGATGGCAGCCCTGGGCCAGATCAAGGATGCCTTCATCTTCGCCTTCCCGCCGCCGGCCATTCCGGAACTGGGTACCGCCTCGGGCTATACCTTCTTCCTGAAGGACAACAGCGGCCAGGGCCACGAGGCACTGGTGGCCGCACGCAACCAGCTGCTCGGCCTGGCCGCCGGCAGCAAGAAGCTGGCCAACGTGCGCCCGAACGGCCAGGAGGACACGCCGCAGTTCCGCATCGACATCGACGCGGCCAAGGCGACCTCGCTGGGGCTGTCGATCGACCAGATCAACGGCACGCTGGCCGCTGCGTGGGGCAGCTCGTACATCGACGACTTCGTCGATCGTGGCCGCGTCAAGCGCGTGTTCGTGCAGGCCGACCAGCCGTTCCGCATGGTCCCGGAGGACTTCGACCTCTGGTCCGTGAAGAACGACAAGGGCGAGATGGTGCCGTTCAGCGCGTTCGCCACCAAGCACTGGGATTACGGTTCGCCGCGCCTGGAGCGCTACAACGGTGTGTCGGCGATGGAGATCCAGGGCGAACCGGCCCCGGGTGTTGCCTCCGGCGATGCCATGGCCGAGATCGAGCAACTGGCCAAGCAGCTGCCTGCGGGCTTCGGCATCGAGTGGACGGCGATGTCCTACCAGGAACGCCAGGCGGGCTCGCAGACGCCGTTGCTGTACACGCTGTCGCTGATGATCGTGTTCCTGTGCCTGGCCGCGATGTACGAAAGCTGGAGCGTGCCGACGGCGGTGCTGCTGGCGGCCCCGCTGGGTATCCTCGGCGCAGTGCTGGCCAATACCTTCAAGGGCCTGGAGCGCGACATCTATTTCCAGGTGGCGATGCTGACCACGGTAGGCCTGACCAGCAAGAACGCGATCCTGATCGTCGAGTTCGCCAAGGAAAACCTGGAGAAGGGCGCGGGCCTGATCGAGGCGATCATGCATGCGGTGCGCGACCGCCTGCGCCCGATCGTGATGACCTCGCTGGCCTTCGGCATGGGCGTGGTACCGCTGGCGATCTCCACCGGTGCCGGCTCCGGCGCCAAGCAGGCGATCGGCACCGGCGTGCTCGGCGGCATGATCGTCGGCACCGTGCTCGGCGTGTTCTTCGTACCGCTGTTCTTCGTGGTGGTGCAGCGCGTGTTCAAGCGCAAGACCGCCGAGTGATGAAATCCGGTAGCGCCGGGCCATGCCCGGCGGATGCCTCACCGCGTAGCCGCCGGGCATGGCCCGGCGCTACCACCGTGACCCCCAAGGTGTCGCCATGAAATTCTCTTCTCTTGCTGTATCCCTGGCCGGCGTGCTCGCGCTCGTCGGCTGTTCCACTCTGGTGCCGAAGAACACCGCCGTTGCGCCCGCCATCCCGGCGCAGTGGCCGGCCGAGGCTGCACAGGGCCAGGTGGCTGATGTCGCCGCCGTCGGCTGGCGCGATTTCTTCACCGATGCGCGCCTGCAGCAGGTGATCGAGCAGTCGCTGCAGAACAACCGCGACCTGCGCGTGGCCGTGCTCAACGTTGAACGCGCGCGCGGCCAGTACCGCGTGCAGCGCGCCGACCGCGTGCCCGGCGTGGCCGTCACCGGCCAGATGCAGCGCCAGGGCACCGACGCTGGCGTCACCGAGCAGTTCACCGCCGGTGTCGGCGTGGCCGAGTTCGAGCTGGACCTGTTCGGCCGCGTGCGCAACCTCAGCGAAGCGGCACTGCAGCAGTACTTTGCCGTAGCTGCCAATCGTCGCAACGCGCAGCTGAGCCTGGTGGCTGAGACAGCGACGGCGTGGCTGACCTACGGTGCCGATGCCCAGCGTCTGAAGATCGCCGATGCCACGCTGAAGACCTACGAGGATTCGTTGCGCTTGGCCGAGGCCCGCCACGAGCGTGGTGGCAGTTCGGCACTGGAACTGACCCAGACCCGCACGCTGGTCGAGACCGCGCGCACTGATGCAGCGCGCCTGCGTGGCCAGCTGGCCCAGGACCGCAACGCGCTGGCGCTGCTGGCCGGTGGCCAGTTGGATCCGGCGCTGCTGCCGGACGGCATCGAACCGCAGTTGCTGGCACTGGCGCCTCCGCCGGCCGGCCTGCCCAGCGATGTGCTGCTGCAGCGCCCGGACATCATGGCCGCCGAACACCAGCTGCTGGCCGCCAATGCCAACATCGGCGCGGCACGTGCCGCGTTCTTCCCGAGCATCTCGCTGACCGGTAGCATTGGCAGTGGCTCCAGCGAATTGTCCAGCCTGTTCGACAGCGGCACTCGCGTATGGAGTTTCCTGCCGAAGATCACCCTGCCGATCTTCCAGGGCGGCAAGCTGCGCGCCAACCTGGCCGTCGCCAACGCTGATCGTGATATCGCACTGGCGCAGTACGAGAAGTCGATCCAGGTGGGCTTCCGCGAAACCGCCGATGCGCTGGCGTTGAATGTCAGCCTGGATGAACAGGTGAGTTCACAGCAGCGCCTGGTGGAAGCGGCCGAACAGGCCAACCGCCTGTCGCAGGCACGTTACGACGCCGGCCTGGACAGCTTCGTGACCCTGCTGGACGCACGACGTACTGCCTACAACGCGCAGCAGACCCAGTTGCAGGCGCAGTTGGCCCAGCAGGCCAACCGCATCACCCTGTACAAGGTACTGGGCGGCGGCTGGCACGAGCGCGGCTGAGCAGCAATTCGATACCGGTAGCGCCGGGCCACGCCCGGCGGCTTTTCGTTCCTGCATGCCTGACGTCTGGGCGGACCGCACTTCGTGCTCGCCGGGCATGGCCAGGCGCTACCGCATGGGCCAACGGCACCATGCAAACGGATATTCATCGAGATGCAGGGTCAACCCTGCTCGGATGGGGTTGCCCAGGATGTACAACGCATGGCGCCTCAAGGCTTCCTCGCTGCGTACCGCGTGATCGAAATAGCTCGGCTGCCACAAAGGCGTCTGTATGCCGAACTGCTGCCCCAGCAACCGGCTGCTGCGGGATTTCACCGTTCCCATCATGCGCGCCAGTGATCCGTCGCGCAGCTGCATCAGCCAGTGCAGATGGTCAGGCATGACGACCCAAGCAAAGGACCGACTGAGGCCCGTGCGTTCAACATACCTCAATGCACCCACAAGACACGTTGCACAACGTGGATCTTCAAAGACCGGACGCCGGTGGCGTACGACCGTGGTGAGGACGTAGTAGCCCCCGATACGGGAGTGGCGGCCGCGTTCCAGCTGACGGCTGGACATGGCGCCAGTCTGCACTGATGGGATGTCCGCCGTTATCAGCCGAGGGCGATGGCCCGTGTGGGATTCTTCCGGGTATCGCGCTCGCCGGGCATGGCCCGGCGCTACCGTCAGATCGCTTCATCGTCGCGCCGCGCTGCATGGCAGGCGCGCACCCGCGCGAGCGCATCGCCGGCTTCGCGCGCCATCTGCTCGTACTCGGCGCGGATCTCTTCCAGGCGTGCCTCGTCCAGTTCTTCCAGATCCAGCAGCTCGTTGTTGGCCTCGGCGGTTGCCCGGATCAGCTCGTCCAGCTTGATCTGCATCGCGGCGGTGTCCGCGTTCTGCGTGTGCTGGATCAGGAACACCATCAGGAAGGTGATGATGGTGGTGCCGGTGTTGATCACCAGCTGCCAGGTGTCGTTGAAGCCGAACACCGGGCCACTGATGCCCCAGATCACCACGATCGCCACTGCAGCCAGGAAGGTCCACGGCGAGCCCGTGGCGGCCGCGGCCTTCTTGGCGATCGTATTGAACAGGTTTCGTGCTTTCATCGTCGTCGTCCCACTCAGGTGACGAGGATGATCGGCAGTGGCGCGTGGAGGCGCCGTGCAGCGGCCGTCAGGCGCGCATGCGTTGCAGTCGTGGCGCCTGCAGGCTGCGCACCGGGCTGCTCTGATAGACGTGCTGCCAGCAGAGGTCGACGAACTCGCGGGCCTGTGCTTCGCTCAGCCGCGGCATGATCTGCAGGGCGTACTGGGTCTGGAACATTTCGTCACGTTCGGCCTCGCTGGCGCGCGGCTGGGTGATCAGCGAATCACAGGCGAACTTGATCCACGGCACGTAGGAGCCGAACGAGTTGTGCGGCAGTGCGCCCTCGGCATGCTGGCGGCGCCAGTGGTCAAGCTCGGCGTCTACGTTGATGACCGGGGGAATGGTGGGGACTTCAGCGTGCATGACAATCCAGTTCGGTTGAGTGGGAAGGGAGTGGGGGTTCATCGGAGTGTGGCGTATCTGCCGGTGCATGCCGCGTCAGCGGGATGTGGAGCCGGTGTGGCGATTGCTGATCAGTTGCGCGTGCTCGACCGCCCCCATCTGCTCGGCCATGGTGGCCATCGCGTTGCACAGTCGCTCGTGATCGCGCGGCTGGCCGCGCACCAGTTCCAGCTGCAGGCCCTGGTAGGCACTCCAGAACGACGCACTGCGCCGGTGCAGCGCGAAGTGCTGCTGCAGGCGTTCGCGGATGGATTCGAGGATCGGGTCGGGCGTAGGTCGTACGGCGTGCGCGCACATGGCTGGCTCCGCCGGGGAAACGAGCCCCGGTAACCCCACCCTAGGCGTGTCAGCCGGGTGGGGTGTTACCGCAGTGTGTGCACGCAGTCCAGCTGACTGTGCGCGCGGTCACGGCAATGGCCGCAAACGCTGTCCGCACTAAGAGGTGGCGGCACTGAAGCGTTCATTAAACGGGTTCAACGGATGACGGTGTGTGGCTCATTCACCGATGTCTTCGTTCCAGATGTCCGGATGGCGGCTGATGAAATCGCCGAGCAGGTCAACGCATTCCTGGTTGTCGAGGTCGATCACGTTGACGCCGTTCTCGCGCAGCCAGTCGATGCCGCCCTGGAACGTGCGCGATTCGCCCACCACCACGGTGCCGATGTTGAACTGGCGCACCAGGCCCGAGCAGTACCAGCACGGCGCCAGGGTGGTGACCATGATGGTGTCCTGGTAGCGGCGCTGGCGGCCGGCCTTGCGGAAGGCGTCGGTTTCGCCGTGCACCGACGGGTCGCCTTCCTGCACGCGGCGGTTGTGGCCGCAGCCGAGCAGGCGGCCGTCGTTGTGGTACAGCGCCGCGCCGATCGGCACGCCGCCCTCGGCCAGGCCCTGGCGGGCTTCGGCGATGGCGGTCTGCAGCAGGGCCTGGTAGTCGGGCGTGGTGATCATGCGGGGGCTCCGGTCAGTCGTGGCCCGCCATCATACGGGCAGGGGGTGCCGCTGGCCCCCGGCGGTGCGATAATCGGGGCCATGAGCGAATCCCCCTATAAAGCCGGTACCACCCATTTCGGGTTCCGCGACGTCGCCGCCAAGGACAAGCAGAAGCTGGTCGGCCAGGTGTTCACCTCGGTCGCGCGCAACTACGACCTGATGAACGACCTGATGAGCCTGGGCGTGCACCGGGCGTGGAAGCGCTACTACGTCGCGACCGCGCAGGTGAAGCCGGGCGACCGCGTGCTCGATCTGGCCGGCGGCACCGGCGACATCGCCGCCCTGCTGAAGGAACGCGTCGGCGCCGAGGGCTCGGTGGTGCTGGGCGACATCAACGCCGGCATGCTGTCGGTCGGCCGGGACCGCCTGACCAACCGCGGCCTGGTGCTTGGCCTGGACTACGTGCAGTGCAACGCCGAAGCCCTGCCGTTCCCGGACAACAGCTTCGACCTGGTCACCATTGCCTTCGGCCTGCGCAACGTGACCGACAAGGACGCCGGCCTGCGCGAGATGTACCGCGTGCTGAAGGTGGGCGGCCAGGCCCGCGTGCTGGAGTTCTCCGAAGTCACTGCCGACTGGTTCAAGCCGATCTACGACTTCCACTCGTTCAAGATCCTGCCCAGGCTGGGCAAGTTGTTCGCCAACGATTCGGACAGCTACCAGTACCTGGCCGAGAGCATCCGCAAGCATCCGCCGCAGGACGAACTGAAGGCGATGATGGGGCAGGCCGGCTTCGAGCGCTGCCACTACAAGAACCTGACCGGCGGCATCGTCTCGATCCACTCCGGCTACAAGCTGTAAGCCCGGTGTTCCGGTAGTGCCGGCCGCTGGCCGGCACTACCGGCGCTGTGCCGGCCATTACCTCGCACCGCGCAACGCCTGCCGGGCCCGAGGGAGGTACCATTGGGGTTTGATCCCCGTAACGGTCCCGATTCATGCGTAATCCGCTGATGCTCCTTCCGCTGGCCGTGGCCCTGGCCGCCGGCTGCTCCCAGGAGGCGGCCACGCCCGCCGCCGCCCCGACTGCCGCAAAGGCCCCTGCCGCCCCCGTGAACGCCGAGAACCGCAGCCACGACGAGAGCTCGTACGCCGAGCCGGACAAGGTCGTCATCAAGGACATCGCGCTGGATCTGAAGCTGGACTTCGACCAGAAGCAGATCGGCGGTACCGCCACCTACACCCTGGAATGGAAACAGAAGGACGCCAGGCAGCTGGTGCTCGACACTCGCGAGCTGACCGTGTCCAAGGTCGAGGCCGTCGCCGCCGATGGCGCGCGCAGCCCGCTGAAGTTCGAGCTGGCCCCGGCCGACAAGGTGTTCGGCAGCAAGCTGACCATCGAGGCTGCGGAACAGCCGGCCAAGGTGGAAGTGACCTACCACACCGCACCGACCGCCTCGGGCCTGCAGTGGCTGGCGCCGTCGATGACCGAGGGCAAGAAGCTGCCCTTCATGTTCAGCCAGTCGCAGGCCATCCATGCCCGTTCGTGGGTGCCGCTGCAGGACACCCCGAGCGTGCGCTTCACCTACAGCGCGCACGTGGTCTCGCGCCCGGACGTGATGGTGCTGATGAGCGCCGACAACGATCCGAAGGCCGCGCGTGATGGTGACTACACCTTCAAGATGCCGCAGCCGATTCCGTCCTACCTGCTGGCCATCGCCGCTGGCGACCTGGTGTTCGAGCCGATCTCCGGCCGCTCCGGCGTCTGGGCCGAGCCGACCATGGTCAACAAGGCCGCCAAGGAATTCGAGGACACCGAGAAGATGATCGGTGCCGCCGAGAAGCTGTACGGCGAATACCGCTGGGGCCGCTACGACATGCTGGTGCTGCCGCCGTCGTTCCCGTTCGGTGGCATGGAGAACCCGCGCCTGACCTTCGCCACCCCGACCGTGATCGTCGGCGACAAGTCGCTGGTCTCGCTGGTCGCCCACGAACTGGCGCACAGCTGGTCGGGCAACCTGGTGACCAACGCCAGCTGGAAGGACATCTGGCTCAATGAAGGCTTCACCACCTACGTCCAGGGCCGCATCACCGAAGCCCTGTACGGCAAGGAAATGGCCGAGATGGAGAAGCAGATCGACCAGACCGACCTGCTGGCCGAAGTGAAGGACATGAGCCCGGCCGACCAGGCGCTGGCGCTGCCGCCGCTGAACGAGCGTGATCCCGACGAAGCCCTCAGCCAGGTGGCCTACGTCAAGGGTGCGTGGTTCCTGGAGTTCCTGGAACAGCGCTTCGGCCGCGAGACCTTCGATCCGTTCCTGCGTGGCTGGTTCGATGACCATGCTTTCCAGAGCGCGAACACCGACCAGTTCGTCGACTACATGAAGAAGAACCTGCTGCCGAAGAATCCGTCGGCAGTGACCGAGGCCGAACTGAAGGCATGGCTGGACGAGCCGGGCATTCCGGCGTTCGCGGCCAAGGCGCAGTCGCGCAACTTCAGCAGCGTCGATACCGCGCGCATCGCCTTCGCCAGCGCCGGCACCGTGCCGAGCAGCCAGGTCATCGCCGACTGGAGCACGCAGGAATGGGTGCGCTTCATCGATGGCCTGGGCGCGACCCAGCCGCTGGACAAGCTGGCCACGCTGGACAAGGCCTTCCACTTCACCGGCACCCCGAATGGCGAGATCGCCATGCGCTGGTACCCGCTGGCGATCCGCAGCGGCTACGAGCAGGCCAATGAAGGCGCGGCGGCATTCATCGAGCGCGTCGGCCGTCGCAAGCTGATCCTGCCGATCTATGCCGAACTGGTGAAGACGCCGAAGGGGCTGGAGCTGGCCAAGCAGGCCTTCGAAAAGGCCAAGCCGGGCTACCACCCGATCACGACCGCCTCGGTCCAGGACATGCTGGCCAAGGCTGAAGCCAAGTAAGCGGTAGTGCCGGTCGCTGGCCGGCAACCGGTCACTGCTTCACCACCAACGGCGGGGAAACCCGCCGTTGGTGTATCCGCTTTTCGCTGCCGATAGAATCGGGATGCACTCGCAAAGGACCTCCGCCATGAAACGACTGATCCTGCTCACCGTCTGCACCCTGGCCCTGGCCGCCTGCAGCAACCCGGAAGAGGAACGCAAGGCGCAGGAAGCCGCCGCGGCCGCCGTGCAGGCGCAGAAGGAAGGCAAGGCCGAGGACGTCGCCAAGCAGTACGACATGGCTGTGGCCGCGCAGGACTGGGAACGCGCGCGCCTGCATGGTGCCTCGCTGCTGGACCAGTACAAGGACACCGCCGCCGCCGAGCGCATCGCCGCCGGTTTCGATGAAGTAAAGGCCAAGGGCGATGCCGCGCGCGACCTGCGCCGCATGCAGGGGCTGTGGCAGTACAACCAGATTCCGGTCGGCAGCAAGGGCAGCCAGGTCTCGGCGTCGATCTACAGCAAGGAACGGGTGGACGTGGACGGCAGTGGTGCCAAGCCGGTGCAGCTGGTGTTCCGCGATCATCCGGAGTGGAAGCGGCACGCCTACCTGGTGCTGCAGGCTGGCGATTTCCGCTGCCCGCAGTGCACGGTGAAGGTGACCGTGGACGATGGCAAGCCGGTGTCGATGGCGGCCTGGCGCCCAAAGACCGATGAGGCCATCGCCCTGTTCATCACCGACCAGAAGGCGCTGTGGAAGCTGGCGCGCAAGGGCAGGTCGATCAGCATCGAGTTCCCGGTCAAGGCCGGCGGCACCCGCACGGCGGTGTTCGAAACGGGTGGCGTCGACGCCAGCCGCATGCCGCAGTGGTGGCAGTGACGGGGGCGGCGGGCAGCGCAGTGCACGCGTTGTCCGCGATCCGGCACTGGGTGTTCGACATGGATGGCACGCTGACTGTGGCCGTGCATGATTTCGCCGCGATCCGCCGCGCATTGCAGATTACGGCCGAGGAAGACATCCTCGACCATATCGCGGCGTTGCCGGATGCGCCGGCGCAGGCCAAGCGTGAGTGGTTGCTGGATCATGAGCGCGCGCTGGCCGAGGACGCACTGCCGGCACCGGGTGCGGTGAAGCTGCTGCGCGCGCTGGCGGCGGCCGGGTGCCGGCTGGGCATCCTGACCCGCAATGATCATGCGCTGGCGAAGCTGACGCTGGAGGCGATCGGGGTCGGGGCGTTGTTCGACGATGCCGACATCATTGGTCGCGATGAAGCGGTGCCCAAGCCCTCGCCGGAGGGGCTGCAGCAGCATCTCCGGCGATGGGGCATCGGGCCTGCGCAGGCGGTGATGGTCGGCGACCACGCCTATGACCTGGAGTGCGGCCGTGCCGCAGGCACGCACACCGTGCTGGTCAACCTGCCGGAAAATCCGTGGCCGGGCCGTGCCGACTGGCATTTCGCCGATTGCCGCGCCTTGTTGGCTGCCTGGCAGGGCGCCTGATGATGTAGAGCCGAGCCCACGCTCGGCTGCTCTCCGGTCAGATCGCGCTGGCGCGCGCAAGCCGAGCATGGCTCGGCTCTACAGAGAGCAGGCCACGTGTCAGTCGGAGGTTCCGGTAGTGCCGGCCGCTGGCCGGCAGTGTCGACCAAGGTCGACACCCACCGATCAGATGTGCGGGCAGTTCGGTTTACGCGCTTAGCGCGTAACCGAACTGCTGCTTGAACTGCTCGTTGAACTCATCGAAGGTGAAGCGCTGGTTCTGCGTGCCCGGATGCTCGACCTTCAGCGCGCCCATCAGGTTGCCCATGCGGCCGATGGTCAGCCAGTCGTAGCCTTTCTGGATGCCGTAGATCAGGCCGGCGCGGAAGGCGTCGCCACAGCCGGTCGGGTCGACCACGCGGCGCTCGTGCGCCGGCGGGATGTCATAGCTCTTTTCCGGGGTGTGGATGACCGCGCCTTTCGGGCCACGGGTGGTGATGTAGGCCTTGACCCGGCTGACGATCTCCTTTTCGTCCCAGCCGGTGCGCTCCTGCAGCAGGTTCGACTCGTAGTCGTTGACCACCACGTAGTCGGCCTGCTCGATGAAGGCGCGCAGTTCCGGGCCGTTGAACAGCGGCATGGCCTGGCCCGGGTCGAAGATGAACGGGATGCCGTCTTCGTGGAATTCCTGCGCGTTCTGGATCATGCCTTCGCGGCCGTCCGGGCCGACCAGGCCCAGGGTCACGCCCGGCACCCCACGCACGTGGTTCTCGTAGGAACGCATCATCGCGCCCGGGTGGAAGGCGGTGATCTGGTTGTTGTCGTGGTCGGTGGTGATGAACGCCTGCGGGGTGAACAGCTCATCGATCACGCGCACGCGCGACAGGTCGATGCCCAGGCCTTCGAAGTATTCGCGGTACGGGCCGAAGTCCGAACCCACGGTGCCCATCGGGATCGGCTGGCCGCCCAGCAGGTGCAGGTTGTAGGCGATGTTGCCTGCGCAGCCGCCGAACTCGCGGCGCATGCGCGGCACCAGGAAGGACACGTTCAGGATGTGCACCTTGTCCGGCAGGATGTGATTCTTGAACTGGTCCGGAAACACCATGATGGTGTCGAAGGCAAGAGAACCACAGATCAGAGCGGACATCGATGTAAGCCTATGCGGTGAATTTTGGGGTGGGCCGGCCCGGTTCAGCGGGCAAGCAAACGGCGCCCTTGGGCGCCCGACGGCGCAAAGGTTACCCGCTGGTGCCGCTCAGGGCCAGAACCGGGTGAGACCCGATCAGGCCGAAAGCCTGTGAAGACGCGGGTTCAGCTAGTTTTTTCCTTGCTCGGCGGCAGGCGGGTTGCTAGGCTTGTCGGCCTCGATTTCTGCCCATTTTTTCGCCATCCCGCGGCGGGCACGACACCCCTCAGGACTCCTTCCTCAGATGTTCAAGAAACTCCGTGGCATGTTCTCCAACGACCTGTCCATCGACCTGGGCACGGCCAACACCCTCATCTACGTGCGCGGGCAGGGGATCGTGCTGAACGAGCCGTCGGTCGTGGCCGTGCGCCAGGACCGTGCCATCGGTGGCACCCGCTCGGTGGCAGCCGTCGGCGCCGAAGCCAAGCAGATGCTGGGCCGTACCCCGGGCCACATCACCACCATCCGCCCGATGAAGGACGGCGTCATCGCCGACTTCACCTATACCGAGGCGATGCTCAAGCACTTCATCAAGAAGGTGCACAAGTCGCGCGTGCTGCGCCCGAGCCCGCGCGTCCTGGTCTGCGTGCCGGCCGGCTCGACCCAGGTCGAGCGCCGCGCGATCAAGGAATCGGCCGAGGAAGCCGGTGCCCGTGACGTGTTCCTGATCGAAGAACCGATGGCCGCCGCGATCGGCGCCGGCATGCCGGTCACCGAAGCCCGTGGCTCGATGGTCATCGACATCGGCGGCGGCACCACCGAAGTGGCGGTCATCTCGCTCAACGGCATCGTCTATTCGGCCTCGGTCCGCATCGGCGGCGACCGCTTCGACGAGTCCATCACCAACTACGTGCGCCGCAACCACGGCATGCTGATCGGTGAAGCCACCGCCGAGCGCATCAAGGTCGAGCTGGGCTGCGCCTACCCGCAGGCGGAAGTGATCGAGATGGAAATCTCCGGCCGCAACCTCGCCGAGGGCGTGCCGAAGATGATCAAGATCAGCTCCAACGAAGTGCTCGAGGCCCTGCACGAGCCGCTGTCGGGCATCGTCAGCGCGGTCAAGCTGGCGCTGGAGCAGACCCCGCCGGAACTGTGCGCCGACGTCGCCGAGCGCGGCATCGTGCTGACTGGTGGTGGCGCCCTGCTGCGCGACCTGGACCGCCTGATCTCCGAGGAGACCGGCCTGCACGTGCAGGTGGCCGACGATCCGCTGACCTGCGTGGCCCGCGGTGGCGGCCGTGCGCTGGAGCTGGTGGACATGCACGGCAACGAGTTCTTTGCGCCGGAATAAGCCGTCCCGGCCGTTCCTGCCCGCCGCGCCCTTCCGGGGTGCGGCCCGCCGTGATGGCGGGCCGGCACCGGCGGGGCGCCCGCGTGTTTCCCTTCCGCCTTCTGCCAGTTGAATCGTTGCCGTGCCGCCCTACGCCGGTCCTCCCGTCGCCTCCCGATCCGGTGATGCCGCCAGTCCCCTGCGGTTGCTGGCCTATCTCGCGTTGGCCATCACCCTGATCGTGCTCGATGACCAGGCCGGCTGGCTGGCACGCCTGCGCGAGCAGGCCAACAGCCTGGTACAGCCGGTGTGGGCACTGGCTGGCCTGCCCGGCAAGCTCGGCAACCAGGTCAAGGATTCCGCCGCCAGCCATACCCAGCTGGTCGCCGAAAACCGTGAGCTGCGCAACCAGCTGCTGCTGGCCAACGCGCGCCTGACCCGCCTGCAGACCGCCGCGCTGGACAACGCCCAGCTGCGCGAACTGCTGAACGTGGCCGAGCGCAGTGGCCTGGACGTGCAGCTGGCGCCGATCCTGGACATCGACCTGGACCCGGTGAAGCAGCGCCTGGTGCTCGACGCAGGCAGCCGCGAGGGCGTGCACGTCGGCCAGGCGGTGATCGACGCCGGCGGCCTGATGGGGCAGGTGATCAGCGTGACCGGCGGCACCTCCACCGTGCTGCTGCTGACCGATCCCGACCACGCGGTGCCGGTCACCGTGGCCCGCAACGGCGTGCGCCTGATCGTCTACGGCCGCGGCGACACGCTGGAGCTGCGCGATATTCCGCTCAGCGCCGGGGTGGAAGTGGGCGATGAGATCGTCACCTCCGGTCTTGGTGGGCGTTTCCCGGCCGGCTTCCCGGTCGGCACCATCACCGGCCTGCGCCCGGACGACACCCATGCGTTCCTGGTCGGCGAACTGAAGCCGGCCGCACAGCTCGACCGCGGCCGCGACGTGCTGCTGCTGCGCCCGGGCGCGGCGATTCGCTTGCCTGCGGCCAGCGAACCGCAGCCGACTGCACCTTCGGCGCAACCGGCCCGCGCATCCTCCCTTACCCCCGCGCCGTTGGCGCGCCCCCCTCAACAAGAGGGGGGCTCTCCACCCGCCGGGTCCCCGGTAGTGCCGGCCGCTGGCCGGCAACAGCCCTCGTCGCAAACGAGGACTGTTGCCCCCGCATCCTCCCTTAACCCCGCGCCGTTGGCGCGCCCCCTTGAACAACAAGGGGGCTCCACCCCAGCCGGCGCTACGGTAGTGCCGGCCGCTGGCCGGCAACCGACCGCGCCGGAGGGCCAGCGATGAGCCGCCTGCGCGACAACCCGTGGGTGCTGCCGGCCAGCCTGGTGGTGGCGCTGCTGCTGGGCCTGCTGCCGCTGCCGGCGCTGCTGCAGCCGCTGCGCCCGTACTGGCTGGCGCTGGTGCTGGCGTACTGGGTCATCGAAGCGCCCGAGCGCGTCGGCCTGGGCATCGCCTTCGCCAGCGGCGTCATCGCCGACCTGCTGTACGGCGGTGTCCTCGGCGAACAGGCACTGCGGCTGGTGATGCTGGCCTTCATCCTGCAGCGCTTCCGCGCGCGCATCCGCTTCTTCCCGATGTCGCAGCAGATGCTGGCCATCGGCGGCCTGCTGTTCAACGACCGCATCGTCAGCGCACTGGTGCACATCGTGGTGGATGAGCCAACGCTGCCGTGGTCGTACTGGTGGGCGCCGCTGCTGGGCATGGGCCTGTGGCCGCTGGTGTTCGTGCTGCTGGACGCGGTGCGCTTCGGCAAGCGCGGGCGCTGAGCCATGATCCCGCGCCGCCAGGTCAAGAACCCGCACGCCGAAGCCGAGCAGTTCCGCCGTCGCGCGGCGCTCGGTTTCCTGGGCGTGCTGGTCTGCCTGCTGGGGCTGGGCGGCTGGTACTTCAAGCTGCAGGTGCTGGACCACGACGTCTATGCCACGCGCTCGGAAGCCAACCGCATCAAGCCGCGGCCGGTGGTGCCCGGGCGCGGCATGATCTACGACCGCAATGGCCGCCTGCTGGCCGAGAACGTGCCGGCGTTCCGCCTGGACGTGACCCCGGACAAGGTCAAGGACATGGAGGCCACCCTGGAAGGGCTGGCGAAGATCATCAGCATCAGCCCGGAAGAGCTGGAAGCGTTCAACAAGTCGCGCAAGGCGCGCCGCAAGTTCCTGCCGGTCACGCTGAAGCTGCGCATGAGCGACGAGGAGATGGCGCGCTTCGCCGTCGACCGCTGGCGTTTCCCCGGCGTCGAGCTCGAACCCTACCTGACCCGGCGCTATCCCTATGGCGACCTGTTCGCGCACATCATCGGCTACGTCGGCCGCGTTGATGACAAGGATCTGGAGATCCTCGGCGAAGGCAATGCCGCGCTGACCCACATCGGCAAGTCCGGCCTGGAGCGCTATTACGAGCAGCAGCTGCGCGGCAAGGTCGGCTACGAGCAGGTTGAGACCAACGTGCAGGGCCGCGCGATCCGCACCATCGGCCGCGTCGCCGCGCAGTCCGGCGCCGACCTGCGGCTGTCGATCGACGCCGACCTGCAGCGCGCGATGGTGGCCGCGTTCGGCGACCAGGAGGGTTCGGCGGTGGCGATGGATCCGCGCACTGGCGAAGTGCTGGCGATGGTCAGCCTGCCGTCCTACGACCCCAACCTGTTCGTCAACGGCATTTCCCATGCCGACTTCAAGGCCTTGAACGAAAACCCGTCGCGGCCACAGTTCAACCGCCTGGTGCTCGGTGGCGTCGCTCCCGGTTCCACGCTGAAGCCGCTGATCGGCCTGGCGGGACTGGACTCCGGCGTGCGCCGCCCGGAAGACAAGGTGCTGTCCACCGGCATGTTCTACCTGCCGGGCACCTCGCGCGGCTGGGGTGACGCCCACCGTGGCGGCCACGGCTGGACGGATCTGCGCAAGTCCATCGCCGAATCGGTCAACACCTATTACTACAAGCTGGCGCTGGACCTGGGCATCGAGCGCTTCGACCATTACATGGAGTACTACGGCTTCGGCCAGCCGACCGGCATCGACCTCACCGGCGAGATCGGCGGCATCCTGCCGTCGCCGGCCTACAAACGGAAGACCCGCAAGGAAGCCTGGTATCCCGGCGATACGGTCAACATCAGCATCGGCCAGGGTGACTGGAAGGTCACCCCGCTGCAGCTGGCGCGCGGCGTCAGCGGCCTGGCCGACGGCCAGCTGCGCACCCCGCACCTGGTGATCCAGCAGCGCGACGGCTTCGACAGCGACTGGACGGCAATGCCGGCCGGCGAAAGCAAGCCGGTCAGCCCCAACCCCAGCAACGTGCAGGCCGTGCGCGAGGGCATGATGGCGACCATGCGGCCCGGCGGCAGCGGCTGGCGCGTAGCGGTCGGTGCGCCGTACGTGATGGCCGGCAAGACCGGTACCGCACAGGTCATCAGCCGCAAGGGCACTGCTGCAGTGAACCCGAAGAGCCTGCCGATGCACCTGCGCCACCGCGCGCTGTTCGTTGGCTTCGCGCCGGTCGAAAACCCGGTCATCGCAATTGCGGTGGCAGTGGAAGGTGGTGGCTATGGTGGTTCGGCCGCGGCGCCGATTGCGCGCAAGGTGTTCGACGCTTACCTGTTGGGCAAGATGCCCGAAGGCATGCAGCCGCTGGACAGCGAGCGCGGCACCACCGCCATCGGCGCCACCGCGTTCGACAACGAAGACGCGGGCGCACGTCAGGCCGGTGACCTCGCCGCTGCACAGGTGGGAGAGCATCCGGTGCTGATCGGTGCACCCGCACCGGAGCCGGCGCCTGCGCCGCAGCCGGGTGCGCCGACCGCCGCGCTGCCAGCCACGCCCCGCCCGACCCCTGCGGAGCCCGCACGATGAGAGTGTTCCTGCGCTGGGCCGGCGACATGCTGAGCCGCTTTTTCAGCACGCTGGACTGGGTGCTGTGCCTGGCCCTGGGCGCGCTGATGGTGATTGGCCTGGCGACCCTGAAGAGCGCTGGTGGCGACAGCCTGGTGATGGCGCAGGGCGCGCGTTTCGCGGTGGGCATGGCCGCACTGTGGGGCATCTCGCGGGTGCCGATCCTGCGCATCCGCTCGGCCACGCCGATGATCTACGCGATCTCGATGATCCCGCTGCTGGCGGTGTTCGCGCTGGGCACCGGTAAATATGGCCGGCAGTGGCTGGACCTGAAGTTCTTCTACCTGCAGCCGGCCGAGCTGCTGAAGGTCAGCCTGCCGATGATGGTGGCGTGGTACCTGCACAAGATGCCGCTGCCGCCGCGCTTCAATACCGTGCTCGTGGCCTTGATCATCATCGGTGTACCCACCGGCCTGGTGATGCTGCAGCCGGACTTCGGTACCGGCGTGCTGATCGCCGCCAGCGGCGTGTTCGTGCTGCTGCTGGCGGGCCTGCCGTGGTGGTGGGTTGGGCTGGGCGTGGGCGGCGTGGCAGCGGTTGCGCCGGTAGCCTGGTTCTGGTTGCTGCGGCCGTACCAGAAGGACCGCATCATGATGTTCCTGGACCCGGAGATGGACGCGCTGGGCGCCGGCTGGAACATCATCCAGTCGAAGATCGCGATCGGTTCCGGCGGCTTCGATGGCAAGGGCTGGGGCGAAGGCTCGCAGTCGCACCTGAACTTCATTCCCGAGCAGACCACCGACTTCGCGTTCTCGGTGCTGAGCGAGGAGTTCGGCTGGATCGGCGTGGCCACCGTGCTGGCTTTGTACCTGGTGGTGATCGGGCGCTGCCTGTGGATCGCCAGCCAGTCACGCGATTCCTATTCGCGCCTGCTGGCTGGTGCCACCGGCCTGGCGTTCTTCGTCTACGTGCTGGTGAATGGCGGGATGATTTCCGGCCTGCTGCCGGTGGTGGGCGTGCCGATGCCGCTGATCAGCTACGGTGGTACTTCGGCGGTGTCGCTGCTGGCCGGTTTCGGCCTGGTAATGGCGGTGCGCAGCCACAACCCGGTGCACGGGGGTTACGGGTAACATCGGCTGCGCGCTTCTGTAGAGTCGAGCATGGCTCGACTCTACAAACGCAGGACCACAATGACAGCTTCACGCAAGCACCCGTTGCTACCGTGCCCGCGTGAAATGGAAACGACTGCTTGGCGGCTGCCGTGAGGCGCTGCGCACGATCGATCTGCCGTTGCTGGGCGCGTTGTTGATCCTGATGGGCGCCGGCCTGGCGGTGCTGCACAGCGTGTCCGGCCCGGTGGCCGGGCAGGCGGCACGCTTTGCTGGTGGGCTGTTGGCGATGTGGCTGCTGTCGCGTGTTTCGCTGCTGCGATTGCGTGCATGGACTCCTGCGATCTACGCGCTGTCGATGCTGCCGCTGATGGCGGTGTACGTCATCGGCACCGGCAAGTACGGGCAGCGCTGGCTGAACCTCGGCGTGTTCTACCTGCAGCCGTCCGAGCTGCTCAAGCTCAGCCTGCCGCTGATGGTGGCGTGGTACCTGCATCGGCAACCACTGCCGCCCTCGCCGCGCACGGTATTGACTGCCGCGCTGCTGATCGGCATGCCGGCGGTACTGATCCTCATGCAGCCCAACCTCGGCACCGCCACGTTGGTCACTGCCAGTGGCGTGTTCGCGTTGTTGCTGGCGGGCCTGCACTGGGGCTGGTTGGCGACCGGGGCAGCAGGGCTGGCAGTGGCTGCCCCCCTGGCGTGGTTCGGCTTGCTGCGGCAATACCAGAAGGATCGTGTGCTGACCTTCCTCGACCCGGCGGCCGATCCGCTTGGTACCGGCTGGAACATCCTGCAATCGCGCATCGCGATCGGTTCCGGGGGCTGGCAAGGACGCGGCTGGGGGCAGGGCACGCAGGCCACGCTGGATTTCCTGCCCGAGTACACCACCGACTTCGCGTTCTCGGTGCTGGCCGAGGAATTCGGCTGGATCGGCGTGGCGACGCTGTTCGCGCTGTACCTGTTCGTGGTGGGGCGTTGCCTGTGGATTGCGGTGCACGCGCGCGACACGCACGCGCGATTGCTGGCCGGTAGCCTGGGGCTGGCGTTCTTCGTCTACGTGCTGGTGAACGGCGGAATGATTTCCGGCCTGCTGCCGGTGGTGGGCATTCCGATGCCGCTGATCAGTTATGGCGGGACATCCGCTGTCTCGTTGCTGGCCGGCGTCGGGTTGGTGATGGCGGTACGCGGGCACCGGCCCGTGCACGGGGGATAGGGTTTCCAGCCAACGGCGCCGCCCCTCGTGGGTGGTTGGGTTGGTCGCTTATAACCGGATTGCTGAGGGCTGGCCGGGTGGGTGAGTAGTGCGGGGACGCCGTAAACCCGTCCATGGGGCTTGGCCGCGGCATCCATGCCGCGGACACCCCGCACTACCCACCCACCCGGCCGCTGACAGTTCACGGGTGTTCTCCATCCACGGAGAAGAAAAAGAAGATCAAAGGCAAAAGCAGCTTGGCCGGTTGCTTCATTGCTTCCTGTAGAGCCGAGCCATGCTCGGCTCACGAGCAAGCGCAGCGCCGCGACCCGCTTTTGAATTTTCTTTTCTTTTCCATGGGGGAACGCGCCCGGAACCTGTCCGTGGCCGGGTAGCTGGGCTGCGCAGGGGCGTGAGCCGCATGGATGCGGCGACCGAGCTACATGGACGTACTTGCAGCGCCCCCTGCGCAGCCCAGCTCCCCGGCCCCACCCGCGAACCGCTTTTCGCGACCACCCCCGAGGGGCGGCGCCGTTGGCCGAAGACTTCCTGGCGCTGCGCATTGCCCGTTGTGGAAGCGTTCTCACAACAATGCGACGCAACACGCTCCCCGACGAAAGTCCGCAAAAAACGTTAGCTGGTTCACATTTTTACACCGCGTTGATCTTGATCAATGGACTTGTCGTAATCGGCCTGCACAATGGCGGCCCGTTCGGCACGGCGCGCCGTCAATCGATGCAGCGCGAGGGGGCGTCGGGCGGGAGCAGTACTGATCCAACGGGTACAGGGAGCGCGGGGAACTGCCACTGGGGAGCGGCAGCCGCGCAGGTACCGACCGGATCCGGTCGCCGGTTGCGTCTGCGGGG
Source organism: Stenotrophomonas sp. DDT-1 (assembly GCF_001580555.1). Taxonomy (NCBI): domain Bacteria; kingdom Pseudomonadati; phylum Pseudomonadota; class Gammaproteobacteria; order Lysobacterales; family Lysobacteraceae; genus Stenotrophomonas; species Stenotrophomonas sp. DDT-1. The sequence goes on along the minus strand of NZ_LEKR01000025.1, from coordinate 23,254 downwards.
ATGGGGACGCAACCGGCCACCTCTATCTGAATGGGGAAGCTCGATCACGACGTCTTCACATTTCCCGCTGAACGCGGGCAAATCGTTGTGATTCATGGTGTTAGGGGTTTTAATTCATCCATGACCTGCTAACCTGCGACGATGATTCGACGCACTCTGGCCTGCATGCTCACCCTCGGCCTGGTCGCCTGCGCGACCCAGCCGAAGTCCCCACCGTCTCCGCCCCAGGCCAGCAGTACGCCGCGCCAGCCCGCCACCAAGGCCCACGGCCCGGCCGAGGCCGCGCCCGAAGCGGCCGCTGCTACAGCGCCGCCGGTCGATCTCACCCCGGTGCCGTTCGAGGTCGCACGGGCCCGCTTTGTTGCCGATACGGCCAAGCGCTATGGCCTGAAGCCAGAGCAGATCAGCAGCGTGCTCGACCAGGCGCAGGTGCGCCAGCCGATCATCGCCGCCATGTCGCGCCCGGCCGAACGGGTCAAACCGTGGAACGAATACCGGCCGATGTTCATCAGCAAGGCACGCATCGATGGCGGCCGCGCGTTCCTGGCCCAGCATCGTGCAGAACTGGATCGCGTGCAGCAGCGCACCGGCGTGCCGGCCGAAGTGATCGTGGCGATCATCGGCGTGGAGACCAGTTACGGGAAAAATGCCGGCAACCACCGCGTGCTCGATGCGCTGTACACGCTGGCGTTCTACTACCCGCGCAGTGGCGACCCGGCCAAGCTGGAACGCGAAGTGCGCCGCGAGCTGTTCTTCCGCGATGAGCTGGCCAAGCTGTTCGAGCTGGGCCGTGAGGAAAAGCTGGACATCACCACGCTCAAGGGCAGCTATGCCGGTGCGATGGGCATGGGCCAGTTCATGCCGTCCAGCTATCTCGATTACGCCGTGGACGGTAATGGCGATGGCCGTCGCGACCTGTTCACCAGCTACGACGATGTGTTCTCGTCCATCGCCAATTATTTCGTGAAGAAGGGCGGCTGGGTCCGTGGTGGTCAGGTGGCCGTACCGGCCACGCTGGCGCCGGGGCGCGAGGAGTTCAACCCCACCGAATGGATGCCGACCTGGTCGCTGGCCGACCTGGCACAGCGCGGCTACCAGCCCAGCGCTGCGGTGCAGCCGGGCGCCACCGCAACGCCGATCACGCTTGAGGGCAGCACCGGCAAGCAGTACTGGCTGGGCTTCCAGAATTACTACGCGATCACCCGCTACAACCTCTCGAAGATGTACGCGATGGCCGTGTTCCAGTTGTCGCAGGCCATCGCCGGACAGGAGCTGCCCCCGGCATGAACATCAGATGGCTGGTCCCGAGCTTGATCGTCCTCGCGCTCGCTGCCTGCAGCAGTGCGCCGAAGAAGCCGGCCACGGCCGGCCACGGTGGCAAGCCCAGCGGCACGGTGGTGCAGGGTCGCGGCTCGCGCCCGGCGCATTGCCCGGAGGGCTCGCCCTATGCCGCGGCCAAGGAAGACCCGAACACGCGCGGCAACTACACCGCCGGGGGGCTGTACAAGCCAGGCGTGCGTGACAGCACCCCGGACTACATTCCCAACGTCGCCTGCATTCCCGAGCCGGAAGTGACCGCCGAAGAGCGTTCGGCCATCGGCAACAAGTCGCCGTACGTGGTGCTGGGCAAGTCGTACAAGGTGCTCGACGACACCCGCAACTATGTCGAGCGCGGTACGGCGTCGTACTACGGCGCCAAGTTCCACGGCCGCCTGACCTCCAACCGCGAGGTCTACGACATGTACCAGTTCACCGCTGCGCACAAGACACTGCCGCTGCCCAGCTTCGCCCGCGTCACCAACCTGGACAACGGCGAATCGGTCATCGTGCGCGTCAACGACCGTGGCCCGTTCCATGATGGTCGCGTGGTCGACCTCAGTTATGCCGCCGCGGTACGCCTGGGCATCACCCAGCGCGGTACCGGCAACGTGGAAGTGCGTGCGCTGCAACCGGGCGAGAGCAACCTGCTGGCCCAAAAGCCGTCGCGCCGCGAGCGCCGTGCCGCCGAAACGGCTGTCGCGGCGGCCAGTACGCGCCCGGTAACGGCTGCGGGTGCCACCGCCGACAGCGACATTGATCGCCTGGTCAAGCGCCTGCCGACCGACGCCATGCCTGCGCGTGGCCAGCCGGCCACCACCCAGGGCGTGGCCAGCGCCGTGCCGGACGTGGCGGTCAGCAGCCTGCCGCCGAGCGCACCGCCGGCGCGCAGCGCCCCTGTGGCACCGGTTGCCGTCGCCAGCGCCGCGCCGCGCGCGGTCACGCCGGCGCCGGCGCGTACGACGCCGGCCACACCGACGGCCCCCAGCCTGTCGCAGCAGGTGGTGGGCGCGGTGATGGTGCAGGTCGCCAGCTTCTCCAGCCGCGACAATGCCACCCGCGCAATGGGCCAGCTCAACGCCGCCGGCATCGTCGGCGCGACCATCAGCGACATCGCCGCCGGTGGCCGCACCCTGTTCCGCCTGCGCGTTCCCGCCAGCGACCATGCCAGTGCCGCGGAACTTGTCGGCCGCATTGCCGGTCTGGGCCTGGGTTCGCCGCAGATCGTCAAGGATTGACCCGCCCGGGCCGGTGCTGCCGGCCCATGCTGCCCCGGCCTTACAATGGCCACGTTCCACCCTCCATTCCTGGCCGTCCCCTGGAGCCTGCTGTCCAATGAATTTCCGTTCCGCCGCCACCGCCCTGGCCGCCACCCTGGTGGTGGGCCTGGCTTCCGCCCAGACCCCGCTGCCGACCCCGGCCACGCCGGCGCCCGCCGCCGCCGCTGCCGCCCCGGCCACCGTTGCCACCCCGCCGGCGCCGGTGCCGAGCGTATCCAAGGCCTGGGTGCTGATGGACTACGCCACCGGCCAGGTGCTGGCTGGCGAAAACATCCACGAGCAGCTCGCGCCGGCCAGCATCACCAAGGTGATGACGTCCTACGTGGTTGCCGCCGAGGTCAAGAACGGCAAGGTCCGTGCGGATGACCAGGTGATGATGAGCGAGCGCGCCTGGCGCGAAGGCGGCGCCGGCACCGATGGCAGCTACAGCGGCTTCCCGGTCAACCAGACCGCACGCCTGGAAGACATGGAAAAGGGCATGGCGATCCAGTCCGGCAATGACGCCGCGATCGCCCTGGCCGAGCACGTGGCCGGCAGCGAAGAAGCCTTTGCGTCGCTGATGAACAGCTACGCCGCCAAGATCGGCATGAAGAACTCCCACTTCGTCAACGCCCACGGCCTGACTGCCGAAGGCCACCACAGCACTGCCTACGACCTGGCGCTGCTGGGCCGCGCGATGGTGCGTGATTACCCGGAAACCTACGCGTACAACAAGATCAAGGAATTCCAGGTCGGCAACATCAAGCAGCCGAACCGCAATCTGCTGTTGTGGCGCGACGGCAGCGTGGACGGCATCAAGACCGGCCACACCTCCGAAGCCGGTTACTGCCTGATGAGTTCGGCGCAGCGCGGCGACCAGCGCCTGATCGCCGTGGTATTGGGCGGTGCGTCGGAAAAGCAGCGCGCCGATGACAGCCTGGCCCTGCTGAACTGGGGCTTCCGCTTCTTCGAGACCCACCGCCTGTACGAGCCGGGCAAGGCCGTGGCCGAGCACAAGGTCTGGAAGGGCACCACCGACAAGGTGCAGCTGGGCGTGGCCCAGCCGATGCTGGTGAGCGTGCCGCGCGGCCGCTACAACGACCTGAAGCCGAGCATTGATGTGCCCAAGACCCTGGAAGCACCGTTCACCGCCGGCCAGCAGATCGGCACCGTGAAGGTCACCCTGGATGGCAAGGTCGTCGCCGAAGCGCCGCTGGTGGCCGTGGCCGCCGTCGAGCAGGCCGGCTTCTTCAAGCGCCTGTGGGACAGCTTCTGGATGTGGTGGGAATCGGAATGATCCACGCCCCGGCGTGGTGAACGAAAAGGCCGGCGAATGCCGGCCTTTTCTGTTTCGGGATGCCGGTTGCGTGCGGATGCGGGGAGTGCCGGCCGCTGGCCGGCTCCGCTTGAACCCATCCGGATGTGCCAACAGCCGGCCAGCGGCCGGCACTACCCTCACCCGCTCGCTTGCAGCGAGCGATGCAATAACCGGTGTGCCGACCAACGGTCGGCACCTGCCCGCTTCACCATCAGCCCCTCGCCTACAGCGACCGGCTGATGGTGAAGCTGCCGAACACCGGCGCCTCGCGCTGGCCGTTGAACTCGCGCGTGCTGTGGTAGCGCGCGGCGGCGAACTTCCAGCGGCCGTACATCACCGCCACGCCGTACCCGCCGTAGGCCACCACATGGCGCTTGTCCACGCTGTGACTGTTGCGGAAGGTGTTGCCATCCAGGGTGATATCGCGGATCACCCAGGCAGCGTCCGAGGTCGCGAACAGGTGCCAGGACCACCCACTGGGGCGGCCGCGGCGGGTCGGCGCGGTGTTTTCGCCGGCCGGGCGCAGCGGCGTGCTGCCGAAGTCGTCCGGCAGCTTCCAGCCAAAGCGCACTTCACCGCCGAAATTGGCCTTGGTTTCCAGGTTGCCGATCGACCCGCCGTAGTGGCTGATCGCGTCCCAACCCCAACCGTCGGCATTGACGCTGGCATCGCCCGGCCAGCGGCGCATGCGCTCATGGGTCAGCATGAACAGTGGTTCGTTGTGCAGCTGGTTGTCCCAACCCTTGAATTTTTCGTCGCCCAGCACGTCGTGCACGGCATTCTGCACCTGCTTGCCCTGTGCCCACGGACCGACCACGCCCAGTGTCAGCTGGGTGGTCTGCAGGCGGTCGCCGCTGCGCGCATTGAAACCGAAGTTCGCGATCAGCACGCCGGCGTAAGGGCGGTCGTCCTCGATCAGGTCCCTGCGAGTGAAATCGGTCGGGGTGAAGATCCCCTGGCCGATGCTGAAGATCATGTTCTGCTGTTCGAACTTGCCCGGATGCAGCCCTTCCAGGTACCGGTTCACCCAGCGCGCCATGCGCGGCAGGCAGGGGTCGTCGGTGTAATCGACCAGATTGGGGGAGACCAGGGTCAACAGCGCACCGTTGGTATAGCCCTGATCCTGGTGGCGGCCGCCGAACAGGTCGTTGTCGACGCGGAAATTGACCTGCGGCGGGTGGTCGCGCATGGCGTCCGGGCCACATTGTTCGGCCGCCTGGGCGGCAAGCGGGAGGGCAGAGGCCAGCAGGCCGGCGAGCCCGAGAGCTGCGACACTACGCATGGATGGAATGCTCATGGGGAAGGGGGCGGTTTTCAGTCGTTTTCTGCAACGCTACGTTACTCGTGCCCGCGCGTCGGAACGAGCACGTCCAGATCACTTGTCTGTTCCGAAAACAACATTGTCCGGGGGGCACAATTTGTTACCCGCGTACGCGCCGCAGGCCGGGCGTGAAGGCGGTCGCGGGCCGCCCGTACGATGTTCGCGCTGGTGACGGTCAGGAGATTGCAGTCAGCTGCCGTTGGGCCTCAGGCCCGTCCCTTTGGGCCGCCTGCAACGCAGCAGACCGCCGGTGCGGTCCTGGCGTTGATGAATACTCTTGGGTTTGTTGCCCTGCGGCCCGATAATGGGGCCATGGAAATCAAGTCCGACAACCCCGACCACGGCTTCCAGTTCCCCGGCCAGTTCGAGCTCAGCGCCATGGGCCCGGCCAACCGCGGCCTGGAGCATGAGCTTCCCCGCCTGTTGCTGGCCGCCGGCATCGATGTGGTGAACGAACGCATCAGCTGGAAGCACTCCTCCAACGGCAAGTACGTGTCCGTCCGCATCGTGTTCAAGGCCGAGAGCCGCGAACAGTACGACCTGGCGCACCAGGCGCTGCGTGACCACCCGGAAGTGAAGTGGACGCTGTAGCCGACTCCTGCCCGGCCGAAGCCGCCCCGGAGGACCGTGCGCCGCGTCCGGCGCTGGTCCGTGACCTCGGCCGCCAGCCGTATGAACCGGTGTGGCGCGCCATGCAGCGCTTCACCGACCAGCGCAGCGACGCCGATGCCGACGAGCTGTGGGTGGTCGAGCACGATCCGGTGTTCACCCTGGGCCAGGCCGGCAAGGACGAGCATGTGCTGGCGCCGGGCGACATCCCCGTGTTGCACGTGGACCGCGGCGGCCAGGTGACCTATCACGGTCCCGGCCAGATCGTGATCTATCCGTTGCTGCGCCTGCCACGGCTGGGTATCGGTGTGCGCGACTACGTGTGCCGCATCGAGCAGGCGCTCATCGATACCCTGGCCGAGTGGAACATCGGCGCCGAACGCCGCGAGGGCGCCCCGGGCGTCTACGTCGGTGGTGCCAAGATCGCCGCACTCGGCATCCGTGTGCGCCGCGGCTGCACCTTCCATGGGCTGGCCTTCAACGTGGCCATGGACCTGGAACCCTTCCACCGCATCAATCCCTGTGGCTATCAGGGGTTGCAGGTGACCTCGGTGCTGGACTTGGGCGGCCCCTCCGGGATGGACGCCGTCAAGCCGGTGCTGCTGGACCACCTGGCCCGCCAGTTTGGCCTGCTGCTGCAGCACACGCCCGAACTGCCCGATCTTTCTGCGGCCGCCTGACCGCTCCCCGGAACTGCCATGACTGAAACCACCGCCCGTTCCATTCCCCTGCAGATCGTGCAGGGCGATTCTCCGTCCACCGCGCCGTTGCAGGCCGGGGTCAAGCAGCTGGGCGGTGACAAGATCAACCGTTCGCCGGTGCAGTTCGCCGATGCGCCGGTACTGCGCAAGCCGTCCTGGATCCGCGTGCGTATTCCTTCGGGCAATGCCGTGCAGAACCTGAAGGCCAAGCTGCGCGAGAACCGCCTGGTGACGGTATGCGAGGAAGCCAGCTGCCCGAATATCCACGAGTGCTTCGGTCATGGCACCGCCACCTTCATGATCCTCGGTGAGGTCTGCACCCGGCGCTGCTCGTTCTGCGACGTGGCCCATGGCCGCCCGAAGCCGCCGGATGCCAACGAGCCGGCCAGCCTCGGCCAGACCGTGGCCGACATGGGCCTGAAGTACGTGGTGGTGACCAGCGTCGACCGCGATGACCTGCGCGACGGGGGTGCCCAGCATTTCGTTGACTGCATCACCGCCATCCGCGAGAAGTCGCCGGGTACCCGCATCGAGGTGCTGACCCCGGACTTCCGCGGCAAGGGCCGCATGGAACGTGCGCTGGAGATCCTGGCGCAGAACCCGCCGGATGTGTTCAACCACAACATCGAGACCGTGCCGGACCTGTATCGCAACGTGCGCCCGGGTGCGGACTACCAGTGGTCGCTGAACCTGCTGAAGAACTTCAAGGCGCAGCATCCGGACGTGCCGACCAAGAGCGGCATCATGCTGGGCCTGGGCGAGGACTTCGAACAGATCAAGGCCACGATGCGTGACCTGCGCGCGCACGACGTGGACATGATCACCATCGGACAGTACCTGCAGCCGACCGCGCACCACCACCCCGTGCTGAAGTACTGGACGCCCGAGGACTACAAGGCGCTGGAAGTCTACGGCTACGAACTGGGCTTCAGCCACGTGGCCTCCGGCCCGATGGTGCGCTCGTCGTACCACGCCGACGTGCAGGCCAAGGGCGCCGGCGTTTCCTGACATCCTGCCGGTGGGTGGGAGCTGCTTCTCCTGTGGGTGCGGACCGCACACCTCTGCCTGCCGTAGAGCCGAGCCCATGCTCGGCTGCTTGCTGCCGGCCAGCCGAGCATGGGCTCGGCTCTACATGCATTCACAATTTGCTACACCGGCCCGGCTAGGCTGGTTTTCCACCGAGCGCGGCCGGGTGACAAACCCGGCAACTTTCGGCACTGTCGGGGTGTCTGAACACCCTGCAGTCTCTCCCTTGGCAAGGCGCCTTCGAGCACGTCAATGAAATTCAAAGCCCCCGCATTCCTGATGGCCCTGGCGCTGGTCGCGCCGCTGGCGCTGGCGGCCAAGGCCGACTCGCCTGCATTGCCCGCTGCGGCAACTGCCGATCAGGTGACCACCTCCAAGCTGGTGTATGGCCTGTTGTCCGACAGTCGTTACGCCTACCGCCCGCGTGCGCTGGACGAGGCCACCTCCAAGGACGTGTTCAAGCGCTATCTGGAGACGCTGGACGGCGCCAAGCAGTATTTCACCCAGGCCGACGTGGCGCGCTTTGCGCCCTTCGAAGCCAACATCTCCTCGGCCATCCGTGGCGGCGAGCTTGAGCCGGCGTTCCAGGTGTTCGCGGTCTACAAGCAGCGTGTCGGCGAACGTGTGGCCTTTGCGCGCAAGCTGCTCAAGCAGGAGCCGGACTTCACCACCGACGAGCGCTTCGAGTACGACCGCAAGAAGGTGCCGTGGGCGGCCAGCAGCGCCGAGCTGGATGAGCTGTGGCGCAAGTCGGTGAAGAACGACTGGCTGCGCCTGAAGCTGGCAGGCAAGAAGCCGGACGATATCCGCAAGACGCTGGACAAGCGCTACGCGACGCTGGAGAAGTCGGTCAACGAGCTGAAGGGCGAAGACGTCTTCCAGTTCTTCATGAATTCGTACACCAGCGCGGTTGATCCGCACACCGATTACTTCACCCCGCGCACGGCCGAGAACTTCAACCAGGCGATGTCGCTGTCGCTGGAAGGCATCGGTGCGCAGCTGCAGCGCCAGGACGACGTGGTGGTGATCCGCGAGATCATCGCCGGCGGCCCGGCTGCGGTGGACGGCACGCTGAAGCCGGGTGACCGCATCGTCGGCGTTGGCCAGGGCAAGTCTGGCCAGGTCGAGGACGTGATCGGCTGGCGCATCGACGATGTGGTGGCCAAGATCCGCGGCGCCAAGGACACCCAGGTCAAGCTGGAGTTCATTCCAGCTGCCGAAGGTGCCGATGGCAAGCACCACACCCTGGTGCTGACCCGGCAGAAGGTGCGCCTGGCCGAACAGGCCGCCAAGGGCGAGACCATGACCATTCCGGCCGCCAACGGCGAGCCGGCACGGAAGATCGGCGTGATCAAGCTGCCGACCTTCTACCAGGATTTCGAAGGCCGCCGCCGCAACGCGGCCGACTATGCCTCGGCCACCCGTGACGTGGCCAAGCTGCTGGCTGGTTTCAAGAACGACAAGCTGGACGGCGTGGTGCTGGACCTGCGCAACAACGGCGGCGGTTCGCTGGATGAAGCCATCGAACTGACCGGCCTGTTCATCGAGCAGGGCCCGGTGGTGCAGGTGCGCGAGTCCGGTGGCCGCGTCACCGTCAACAGCGATCGCAACCAGGGCGTGGCGTGGGATGGCCCGCTGGCGGTGCTGATCAACCGCGGTTCGGCCTCGGCCTCGGAGATCTTCGCCGGCGCGATCCAGGATTACGGTCGTGGCCTGGTGATCGGTGAAACCAGCTTCGGCAAGGGCACCGTGCAGAACATCGTCGACCTCGACCGCTGGCCGAGTGGCGAGACCCAGCGCTTCGGCCAGGTCAAGCTGACCATCGCCCAGTTCTTCCGCATCAGCGGCAGCAGCACCCAGCACAAGGGCGTGGTGCCGGACCTGGCCTTCCCGGCCAGCGTCGATGCCACCGAGTTCGGCGAGAGCACCTACGATAACGCCCTGCCGTGGACCCGCATCGCCGCCGTGCCGCACACCCAGTACGGCAACTTCGCGCCGCTGCTGCCGAAGCTGGAGGCCCGCCACGACGCGCGAATCGCCACCGACAAGGAATTCCAGTGGTGGAACGAGGACGTGCAGCAGTTCCGGACCGAGGCGGCGAAGAAGTACATCTCGCTCAACGAGGCCACCCGTCGCGCCGAACGCGAGCGCCAGGACGCCCAGCGCAAGGAACGCCAGCTGCAGCGCAAGGAGCTGGGCCTGGCCCTGGACCCGCTGGCCGATGACAGCAGTGATGATGGCCTGACCGGCAACGAACGCGACATCGTGAAGGATGCCGCCCGCGAGAAGGCCGCCGAAAAGCGTCCGGACCCGCTGCTGCGCGAGTCGGCCTCGATCCTGGCCGACGCGGTGAACCTGCTGGCCAATGACCGTCCGCTGTCGGCCCAGGTGCTGCCGCAGTCCACCGGCGCGGGGCGTTGGGCGGACTGAGCCGGAGACGGCGCGCGACATCCGCAGGGGCCGGCATTGCCGGCCCCTTTCTGTTTGGGAAGCCCATTCCCGGTCGCGCCGGGCCATGCCCGGGCCAGTGAAGTGCCGCAAACGACTTGATCCCCTCCGTCCCCTTTTACGTGCATGAACCGGGAGCAACGTGGGGGGCCATATCGACCTGCCGCACACGGGGGCGGGACTACCCTTGGTGCTTCCGTTCTCGCAGGAGTACCCATGCGGGCCTCCCGTCTTTCCCGCGCTGCCGTGGCGTGCGCCAGCGCCTTGATCCTTTCGGGCTGTGGTGGCCGCGCCGCCGACAGCACCGTGCTGCGCGAGTCTTTCGATTCCGGCGATACCTTCTCGCGCACCGTTGAGGGACGCCCCGGCGAAGCCTGCGAGGCCGCGCGCCGCACGCTGCTCAGCCAAGGCTATGCCATCGCCCGTTCCGATGATGCGCAGGTGGAGGGCAACAAGAACTTCCAGCCGCGCGAGGATGACCATGAGCAGCTGGTGCTGCGCATCTCCTGCGCCCCGCGCGGCAGCCAGACGCTGGTGTTCGTCAGTGCCGTGCAGGACCGCTACGCGCTGAAGAAGAGCCCGACCTCGGCCAGTGTCGGCGTGGGTGCGCTGGGCTCGGTGTCGCTGCCGTTCGGCAGCAACGACGACTCGCTGGTGAAGGTGGCCAGCAGCACGGTCACGGATGCCGAGTTCTATCGTCGCTTCTTCCAGCGCCTGCAGCAGTATCTGCCGGCCGCGGCTGGCACGCCATCGCCATCGCCGGCAGCGGCGCCGGAACCCGCACCGGCGGTCACGGACCAGGGCTGAGTGTGCGCGGCAGGTGGCTGATTGCAGCCCTGCTGCTGGCGCCCGCGTGGGTCGTGGCAGCGCCATCCCCGGACTGTACGCAGGGCCTGCTGCAGCGGTTGGGGTGGCGCTTCGAAGAAGCGTCCTTCACCGCGCCGCAGGTGCGCGGTGGTCCCGTATGTACGCGTGCCTCGCTGGCTGATTCACAAGCGGCCGGCGACCTGCAGGTGCGGTGGCCGGCGGCGCTGCCCGCTGCCGCTCGGCAGGCACTGCTGCAGCAGCTGCTGGATGACCCCGCCACCGTCTGCGCCTATGCCTTTGAGCTGGGGGCGGCCACGCGGCGCGCGACTTCGGCATTGCAGGGCAATCCCACGTTCCGCTTCTCCGGCCCGCAGCTGGGATGGATCGGCTTCGGATTGCAGGGCGCACCGGCACAGGGTTGGCAGCGTACGCGCAGTTTCGGTCGTGGCTTCGTGCCCCGCGCGGGCAACAGCCATGCGCTGCAGGCGTTCTACAGTGGTGCCGTGCGTGCCGAATGCGGTGTCGGCCGCCAGGTCGCACAGCTGGCCACCCAGCGCGAGCTGTATGGCGATGCTGCGTTCGACACCGGGTTCGCAGCGGAGGAACTGTCGATCGGCACCTTCCTCGCGCTGCACGACACCGACAGCATCCTGCTCGGCGCGCATGCGGGCGACCTCTTCGCCGATGGCAAGGCGGTGCGCACCTCGGCGATGGGGCGGCAGGCGTTCGTGGGCGTGCCCGGTTTCATCGAACATGTGTACGACAAAGGCACGCTGGACGACCTGAGCAACCAGGCCGAGAACTTCGTGGTGGTCGAGGTGGGCGAGGGCGCTGCGCAGGCGCTGGCGCTGCATGCCGGCCTGGCCTGGTACGACCAGCGCAATGCCGAGCTCTGGAAACTGGCGCAGGACATCCCGCGCATCGGCCAGCGCTATTTCGAGCGCCTGCTGTTCGAGCGCGATCCACAGCTGCGCGCACGCCTGGCGCCGCGCTACCACGCGGCTCTTGTGCGCATGGATCAGCTGCTGGACGATCCGTTCTACCAGCAGTTCGTGATCTACGTGCATCCGCGCGGTATACGTCCTATCGGCTACCACATCGTCCGCCTGCTCGATCGCAACCCGAGAACGCCGTTTTCGATCGACCTGGCGGTGCACAATCTGCATACCACGCTCTACCGGCGTTGGCGCGAGGCGCAGCTGCGCCACTGCGCGGCTACCGGCAGGCCAGGCAGCCTGACCCTAGACCCCAACTGAAGGTGAAACAATGGATATTGCAATGATCGGCCTCGGCCGCATGGGCGCCAACATGGCCCAGCGCCTGCATCGCGGCGGCCACCGCGTGGTCGGCTACGACCCGGGCGAAAGTGCGCGCCAGCGCGCTGCAGAGGCCGGCCTGGAAGTGGTTGATTCGCTGGCCGCCGCCGTGGCCGCGCTGCCGGTGCCGCGCGTGGTGTGGCTGATGGTACCGGCCGGCGAAACCGTCGACCAGACGCTGGGCCAGTTGACCCCGCACCTGGCCGAGGGTGACATCGTCATCGACGGCGGCAACTCCAACTACCAGGACTCGATCCGTCGCGCCAAGGCGCTGGCGGAGGACGATCTGGGCTACGTCGACTGCGGCACCAGCGGCGGCGTGTGGGGCCTGCAGGAAGGCTACAGCCTGATGGTCGGTGGCGAAGCGCCGGTGGTGGAGCAGATCGCACCGCTGCTGCGCACGCTGGCACCGGCGGAGGATCGCGGCTGGGCGCGTGTTGGTCCATCCGGCGCCGGCCATTTCACCAAGATGGTCCACAACGGCATCGAGTACGGGATGATGCAGGCCTATGCCGAAGGCTTCGCGCTGATGGAGCGCAAGCAGGAGATGGCGCTGGACCTGGCCCAGGTGGCCGAAGTCTGGCGCCACGGCAGCGTGGTGCGTTCGTGGCTGCTGGACCTGAGTACTGAAGCACTCAAGCGCAATCCGTCGCTGGAAGGCATCGCGCCATACGTGGAGGATTCCGGCGAAGGCCGCTGGACCGTGGCCGAAGCCATCGCGCTGGACGTGCCGGCACCGGTGATCACGTTGTCGCTGCTGGAACGCCTGCGTTCGCGCGAATCGAATTCGTTCACCGACCGCCTGCTGTCGGCGATGCGCAATGAATTCGGCGGCCACGCCATCAAGAAGTCGTAAGCACTGCGGTGGGGTCAGAGCCCTTCGGCGTTGCCGAAGGGATCCGACCCCGGGCAGATCAGGGTCGGATCCCTTTCCGCAGGAAAGGGTTCTGATCCCATGCAACCAGTCGAGCATGGCTCGACTCTACAAAAGCCGTCTCCGATCGTTGCCACGTCATCGACGCATGGCGTGGATCTACTGGTCAGTCCAACGCGATCCGCCGCCCTTCGCGCGCGCTGTCCATGCCGGCCTGCAGCAGCCGCATCAACTGCAATGCCTGCATCGGGCTGACCGTCGCTTCGCCGTCGCCGTGCATCGCCGCTGCGAACTGCGCATACAACCGACGATAGTCGCCGGGCAGGTTGTCGACGGTGCTGCGCAGAACATTGTCTTCTGCATCACAGCGCACCAGTTCGCCATGCCGGGGATCGATGCCCCAACCGGGCGCACCCGGTGCTACGCCGCGGCGCAGCTGGGCCTCCTGCACATCCAGGCCGTACTTGATCCAGCTGGCCTTGCTGCCATGCACGCTGAAGTGCGGGGCAGGGGCAGCCACCAGTGAACCGGCATGCACGATGGCGCGATGCCGCGGGTAGTGCAGTACGGCGTGGAAGTAATCGATGCCGGTGCCACCTTGGCGCTGCACGGCCAGATCCGCATCGATGGCGTCGGGCCAGCCGAACAGCACCAGCATCTGGTCCAGCAGGTGCGGGCCGAGGTCGTACCACAGGCCACTGCCTGGCCCGTCCTGTTCGCGCCAACGGTCGCGCACCTGCGGCCGGTAGCGGTCGAAATGCGCATGGCATTCGGCCACCTCGCCCAGCGTGCCTTCGGACAGCAGCGCCTGCAGCGTGAGGAAGTCGGCATCGAAGCGCCGGTTCTGGAACACGGTGGCGATGCGGCCGGCGTCGCGTGCTGCGGCCAGTACCGTTTCCGCTTCGGCCACATCCAGCGCAAAGGGTTTGTCGACCAGCACGTGCTTGCCGGCGGCCAGCGCGGCCATCGCCAGTGGCGCGTGCTGTTCGTTCGGCGTGGCGATCACCACCGCATCCACCGCTGGATCGTCGAACACGTCCTGTGGCGTTGCACGCACGTGTACGTTGCTGAACGTGCGCAGTAACGTGTCGCGCTGCGAGCTGACGATGCTGTGCAGGACCAGGCCGGGCGTGTGCTGGATCAGCGGCGCATGGAAGACGCGGCCGGCGAGGCCGTAGCCGATCAGGGCCAGGTGCAGGTCGGGGCGCATGGCAGAGCTCCGGCAGGGGGGGGAAGGGCAGGGTAAACGACGGATGCGGACAGCCCAAAACTGAACCGTTGCCGTTGGAAACGCTTCGATTCACGGCGGCATGACCGCGACGCCACGCCTGCTCTACGTGCGCTTGTCCAGACTGGCAGCACATCCCGAAGGAGAACGACACGATGAGCAATACCACTCGCACGCTGATTGCTTCTGCCCTGACGCTGGGCCTGGCACTGTCCTCCTCGGCCGCCTTCGCCAAGGACCCGGCCGCGAAGAGCCCGCCGACCACCAGCGCACATCCGGCTACCCATGCGGATCGCCATGATTCCAACGAACCGGTGACCGACAGCTGGATCACCACCAAGGTGAAGGCGGACCTGCTGACCAGCAGCAACGTCCCGGGCACCGAGATCAAGGTGGAAACGGTGAACGGCGTGGTCAGCCTGAGCGGCACCGTGGCCACCCAGGCCGAGAAGGACAAGGCGGTCACCACCGCCAAGGGCATCAAGGGCGTGACCCGCGTCGATGCCGCCGCATTGAAGGTCAGCGCTGCCGCCAAGCGCTGAACCGGTTGGGCGCCCCCGCGTGGGGCGCCCGCTGACCTGTAGAGCCGAGCCACGCTCGGCTGGAACTCCAAGGCAGCCGAGCATGGGCTTGGCCCTACAGGTCTGATTGCCAACCCGTTCAGCTGGCCGCGCTGGAAATTCCAGAGTTGTGACCGCCTGCGCTATATTGCCGGTTCCGCCGCAACCGGGTTCGGCCCGGCCAACGCGTCGCGGCAGAGCTGACGAGGAACTATGGCGCTGGTTTTCAGTGACGACATCTGGGACCGCTGGCGGTTGCCGGCCTTGGCGCTGGCCGCCGCCGCGATCATCGTGGTGCCGTGGTTGACCCTGCGTAAACTGCAGCAGGACAGCGAACAAGCGATGGCCTGGGTCAACCACACCCAGGCCGTGGGCGTGGCACTGCAGCAACTGCAGGCCGATGTGCGCGATGTTGAATCGGCCGCGTTGACCCTGTCCAAGGGCGTGGATGCCCCCGGCCTGCGCGAGCGCATGGCCCGCGCCGATGAAATTCCCGGGCGCCTGGCCGAGCTGGGCCGGATGACCCGCGACAATCCCGACCAGCTGATCCGCATCGGTCGGATCGAATCGATGCTGGAAGGCCGCATGACACTCGCCCGCGAGCTGGCCAGGTCCGAGCCGAACAGCGACCAGCGCGAGCTGGTGCAGGACCTGAGTACGCGCTATCCCATCCGCGGGCTGGTGGAAGAACTGCAGGCCAGCGAGCAGAAGCTGCTGGCGCTGCGCGCCGAGCAGGCGGCGCGCCAACGCAAGCAGACCGAACTGGTGTCGTGGAGTTCGCTGGTGATCCAGCTGGCGCTGCTCGGCTTGGTGCTGTGGCTGCTGCAGCGGCAGATCGGCCGTCGCCTGCATGCCGAGCGGCAATCGCTGCGCTCGGCTGCACGTGCGGCGTCGGTGCTGCAGACCGTGCGCGAACCGATCGTGCTGCTCGACCGCGACCTGCGCGTGCAGCTGCACAATCCAGCGTTCGCTGAGCTGTACGGCCTGCAGGACGAGCGCGCCGACGGCCTGCTGCTGGAAAACGTTGGCGACAATGCATGGCAGGACCCGGTGGTCCGGCAGCGCTTGGCCGACGTGCTGTCGCGCGGTCGCGAACTGTGGGACTTCGAGCACGAGCAGCGCACCGCTGACGGCATGGTGCGCTACATGCTGCTCAACGCGCGGCGCATGCCGCTGCCCGACAGCGATGACGAGGTGGTGCTGCTGACCATCAGCGACGTCACCATGCAGCGCGCAGTGCAGCTGCGCGTGGAAGAGCTGAACCGCCAGCTGGAAGGCAAGGTTGCGCAGGTATCCGAGGTCAACCGCGAGCTGGAGGCCTTCAGCTATTCGGTCTCGCATGACCTGCGTGCACCGCTGCGCCACGTGGCCGGATTCTCCGACAAGCTGTCGCGCCACCTCGGCGATCAGGCCGATGACAAGAGCCGCCACTATCTGGACGTGATTTCCAGTTCGGCCCGGCGCATGGCAGCGTTGATCGACGACCTGCTGGTCTACTCGCGCCTTGGCCGTGCGGCGATGCGGCAGCAGGCGGTGGACATGCAGTCGCTGGTGGCCGACACCCGCGCCATGCTCGATTCCAACCTGCAGGCCGAGGCCGAGAACAGCGGCCATGCGCACCAGGTGGAGTGGAGCATCGCGCCGCTGCCGATCGTGGTGGGCGACGAGAACATGATCCGCCAGGTCTGGCTCAACCTGCTCGGCAACGCAGTGAAGTACTCGGGGAACCGCGAGCCGGCGAAGATCCGCGTTGACTACCAGCAGCAGCCCGACGGCGGCCATCAGTTCACGGTCAGCGACAATGGTGCAGGCTTTGACATGGCCTACGCCGGCAAGCTGTTCGGTGTGTTCCAGCGCCTGCACAAGGCCAGTGACTATCCGGGGACCGGCATCGGCCTGGCCAGCGTGCGCCGCGTGCTGACCCGCCATGGTGGCCGTATCTGGGCCGAGGCCGAACCGGACGTCGGCGCCACCTTCCACTTCTACCTGCCCCCCGCGACCGACGCGGACAAACAAGGTCCTTCTGCATGACGACTCTGCGCACCATTCTTCTCGCTGAAGACAGCCCGGCGGATGCCGAAATGGCGATCGACGCCCTGGAGGAAGCGCGTCTGGCCAATCCCATCGTGCACGTCGAGGACGGCGTGGAAGTGATGGACTACCTGCTGCGCCGCGGTGCCTTCGCCAACCGCGAGGAAGGCTTGCCGGCGGTGCTGCTGCTGGACATCAAGATGCCGCGCATGGATGGCCTGGAAGTGCTGCGGCAGATCCGCGAGCACGAAGAACTCAAGCGCCTGCCGGTGGTGATCCTGTCGTCCTCGCGCGAGGAAAGCGACCTGGCCCGCAGCTGGGACATGGGCGTGAACGCCTACGTGGTCAAGCCGGTGGACGTGGACCAGTTCTTCGGCGCGGTGCAGACCCTGGGCAAGTTCTGGGCATTGATCAACCAGGCACCGGAACTCGAGTGAGCCCATGCCCCTGACCGGTCCCGCCCTGGGGGCGCTGCGCATCCTGCTGGTGGAAGACTCACCGGAAGATGCCGAGCTGATGTCCGAACAGATGCTCGACGCGGGCCTGGAGGCCCGTTTCGAGCGTGTCGAGAGCGAGGCGGAACTGCGCCAGGCACTGGCGGTGTTCCAGCCGGACATCGTGCTGTCCGACCTGAGCATGCCGGGGTTCTCCGGTGACGACGCGCTGCGCATCGTGCGCGAGACCTCGCCGGAGGTGCCCTTCATCTTCGTCTCCGGCACGATGGGTGAGGAGAATGCGGTGGCGGCGCTGCAGAAGGGCGCCAACGACTACATCATCAAGCACCAGCCTGCGCGCCTGCCTTCGGCGGTCGCACGTGCGATCCGCGATGCACGCAGTGCGGTCGAGCGCGCACGCGTGGAAACCGAACTGATGCGTGCGCAGCGCCTGGAAAGCCTTTCACTGCTCGCCGCCGGCCTCAGCCACGACCTGCGCAACATCCTGCAGCCGTTGCTGATCATGCCGGACCTGCTGAAGGCCCGTACCGAGGATCCGCAGCTGCACCACCTGGCCGACGTCATCGCCGAGTGCGGCCGCCGCGGCCATGAGATGGCCGAGTCGATGCTGTCGTTCGTGCGTGGTTCGCGCAAGCCGAGCGAGCGCATCGAGATCAAGGGCCTGTTCGATGCGGTGGCGCTGCTGTTGCGCAGCAACGTGCCCGATGCCGTGCGCCTGGAACTGCAGGTGCAGGACGAAGGCCTGGTGGTCGACGCCAACTACACCGAACTGCAGCAGGTAATGCTGAACCTGGCGCTCAACGCGATCCAGGCGATGCCCAACGGTGGCCGCCTAAGCCTGACCGCCAGCCATGCCGGCCAGCGCGATGGCGTGGACTGGATGCAGATCTGCGTGTCCGATGAAGGCATCGGCATGGATGCGGACACGCTGTCGCACCTGTTCAATCCGTTCTTCACCACCAAGGCCGATGGCACCGGCCTGGGCCTGATTTCCTGCAAGCGCATCGTCGAAGGCGCCGGCGGCAGCATCCATGTCAGCAGCCAACTGGGGCAGGGCACCTGCTTCGAGCTGCGCTTGCCGATGCACGAAGCCAGCGACCGCAGCGAGCCGATCGAGCAGCTGGTGGCCTTGGGCAGTGGCCAGTCGATCCTGGTGGTCGACGGCGAAGCCACGCGCCTGTCGCTGCTCGGCAACGCGCTGTCCAGCCAGGGGTATCAGCTGCAGCTGGCCTCCGATGGCCCGGCGGCGCTGCGCTGGATGCAGCAGGAGGCGATGCCGGCGCTGGTGATTGCAGACGCCGGCTCAAAGCTGCTGCCGGCCAGCCAGCTGCTGGGCGAGATGGCTGCGCTGGGCTATCGCGGCCCGGCGCTGGTGCTGGAGGACGCGGCGGTGGCGGTGCCTGCCGATGCCTTCCCGGCCGGCGTGGACGTCCATGTACTGCGCAAGCCGCTGCAGATGCAGCAGGTGTTCCGGGCAGTGGCCGAGGCGCTGGGCTGATGCCGCTGGGGTTCTGTGGAGCCGAGCCTATGCTCGGCTGCTGTTCGCATTGACCTCGACAGCCGAGCATGGGCTCGGCTCTACAGGGCGGTTTCCCAGGGGAACCGCGGCAGCGCGTCCACCGCCTGTTCCAGCCGCCGCGACCAGTTCTGGTGGATGTCTGCATACAGCGTGGAATCCGCGCCCAGCCGCAGCTGCTGGCCGATGCGCAGTTCACCGTCGCGCAGCAGCGCCAGGTCGATCGGCAGGCCTACCGACAGGTTGGAACGGATGGTGGAGTCCAACGAGACGATCGCCGTGCGGGCGGCATCCTCCAGGCGCGTGGCGGGGCTGAGGATGCGGTCGAGGATCGGCTTGCCGTACTTGGATTCACCGATCTGCAGGTAGGGCGTCTCCGGCGAGGCGGCTATGGCGTTGCCGAGCGGGTAGATCATGTACAGCCCGGGCCGCTCGCCGGCGATCTGGCCGCCGAAGATCAGCGTGGCCTGGGTGTTGACCCCGTCATGGCCGTGTTCGCTGTGGCTGCTGTGCACCTGGCTGTCCACCAGCAGCTGCCCCACATACGCGGCGGCTTCGAACAGGTGGGTCATGTCGCGCAGGTTGGGCACGCGCCGCTCTGCGGCATCGCGGCCCAGGCGCGACACCAGCAGCTGGGTGGTGGCCAGGTTGCCAGCCGCCATCAGCACGTAGGCTGCCTGGCCGGGATATTCGAACACGTGCAGCTTGCGATGCACGCGTACATCGTCCAGCGAGGCATTGGTCCGGGTGTCGGCAGCGAAGACCAGGCCCTCGTCCACCTCGATTCCAACGCAATAGGTCATGTCGGTGCCCTATCATGTGCGTCCCGGATTGTAGGCAGGCCGCCGTGACGACGGCATGTCCACGCCCCCCATCGCTGCCACCTGAACCGCATGACGACCGTGCTCCTGAGCCTGGGCAGCAATGTCCAGCCCCGCCGCTACCTCCACGCCGCGGTGGCGGCCCTGCGCGAGCGCTTCGGCGCGCTGCAGGTCTCGCCGGCCTACCGTACCGCCGCGGTCGGCTTCGACGGCCCGGCCTTCCTCAACAACGCGGTGGCGATCGAGACGGACTTGCCGCTGCAGGAACTGGACGACTGGCTGCATGCGCTGGAGGACGCGCACGGCCGCGACCGTAGTGGGCCGCGCTTCTCCGACCGGACCCTGGATATCGACGTGGTGTTCTACGGCGACCTGGTGGTGGAAGGTCCCGGCCACCTGCGCATTCCCCGTCCCGAACTGAAGCATGCCTTCGTGCTGAAGCCGCTGGCCGATATCGCGCCCGACTTCATCGATCCGGTCAGCGGGCTGGACCTGGCGACGCTGTGGCGCGCGCACGCGCAGTTTGGCGAGGCGTTCGAGGTGGTTGACCTGGATTGATGGAGGTTGCCGGCCAGCGGCCGGCATGACTGGTAGCGCCGGCCGCTGGCCGGCAACCTCTCAGCTGACCGTGCGCCCGCCATCCACGCGCAGCGTGTGGCCGGTGACGAAGCTGGCTTCGGCCACCAGCCAGTACACCGCTTCGGCGATCTCCTCGACCGTACCGATCCGCGCCAAAGGCGTGCGCGCCAGCAGGGCCTCGCGGGCGAAATCGTCCTTGCCCTGTTCCGGCCAGAGGATCGCGCCGGGCGCCACCGCATTGACCCGCACCTTCGGCGCCAGCTCCAGCGCCAGCGAACGGGTGGCCATCTCCAGCGCGGCCTTGGCCATCGTGTAGGCGATGTGGTCGCGCATCGGGTCGGTGCCGTGCAGGTCGGTCAGGTTGACGATGCAGCCCTGCTGGCGGCGCAGGTAGGGCGCGGCCGCCTGTGACAACAGCAGTGGCGCGCGCGCATTGACCGCATACAGCTCGTCCATCGCCTCGGCGGTGACCTGGCCGAGCGGGGTGGCATAGAAGTTGGAGGCGTTGTTGACCAGCGCGTCCAGGCGGCCGAAGTGGGTAACGGCCTGTTCCACCAGGTCGGGCAGGGCGTCGGCGTCACGCAGGTCGGCCTGCAGCGCAAGCACGCTTCCGGGCCGCACGTTGTCGAAATCGAACGCGGCCTGCTGCAGTTCGGCGCTGGAGGTGTTGGCATGCAGTACCACCGACCAGCCACAGGCGTGGAACTGGCGGGCGATGGCCGCACCGATCCGGCGCGCGCTGCCGGTGATCAGGACCACGGGGTGGGTATCGCTCATCGAGGGTCCTCCAAGGCTCGGCTATCCTGTGCACCATTGTCACCGCATTCGAAGACGCCATGCAGCCCACCTTCCCCCTGCCCGAAGCCGATGCCCTGGCCCACAGCGACCAGCTGGCGGCCGCCCTGCGCGCCGAAATCCTTGCGCAGGGCGGGGCGATGCCGTTCTCGCGCTTCATGGAGCTGTGCCTGTACACCCCCGGCTGGGGCTACTACAGCGCCGGCGCCAGCAAGTTCGGTGGCAGCGGCGACTTCACCACCGCCCCCGAGCTCGGCAGCCTGTTCGCCGGCAGCGTGGCCAATGCGCTGGCGCCAGTGTTCGCCCAGCTGGGCGCGCAGGCCCGCATGCTGGAACTGGGCGGCGGTACCGGCGCCTTCGCCGAGGCCGTGCTGCTGCGCCTGGCCGAACTGGACGCGCTGCCATCGCGCTACGCCATCCTCGAACCCAGCGCCGACCTGCGCGAGCGCCAGCAGCAGCGCCTGCAGCAGAACCTGCCGGCCGAGTTGGCCGCGCGCGTGGACTGGATCGACCGCCCGTTCGAGGAGGACTGGGAGGGCGTGGTGTTCGCCAACGAGGTGATCGACGCGCTGCCGACCCCGCGTTTCCTGATCCGGGACGGCGAGGTCTATGAGGAAACCGTCGAGCTTGATGGCGAAGGCAACTTCATCCGTGGCGCGCAGCCGGCTGACATCCTGCTCAACGGTGCGGTGCGCCACATCGAGCGCTACCTGGAAAAGCCCTTTGCCGACGGTTACCGCTCCGAGGTGCTGCCGCAGCTGCCGTACTGGCTGCAGGCAGTGGCTGGCGGCCTGCAGCGTGGTGCGATGCTGTTTGTCGATTACGGTTACAGCCGCAGCGAGTTCTACCAGCACGACCGCGACGATGGCACAGTCCGCGCGTTCTACCGCCACCACGTGCACAACGACGTGCATCGTTGGCCCGGCCTGCAGGACATCACCGCGTCGGTGGATTTCACCGCGATGGCCGAGGCGGGCATGCACGGTGGTTTCGAATTGGCGGGGTACTGCAGCCAGGCCAGTTTCCTGCTCGGCAACGGCCTGGACCAGGTGCTGCTGCTGGCCGAAGAGCGTACGGATGAGGTCGGCCGTATCCAGCTGCGTGACCAGGTGAAGAAGCTGACCCTGCCGACCGAGATGGGCGAGCGCTTCCAGGCCATCGGCCTGCAGCGCGGCGTCGACTTCGAGCCGGCGTTCGAACTGGGCGACCTGAGCTGGCGCCTGTGAGCAGTGCGTTGCCGCTGATCAAGCCGCTGCGGCGGCCGCGGCTGTGGACTGTGCTGTGGGTGCTGGCGGTACTGCTGGTGGTCGTGGTCTGCCTGATCCCGCCGCCGCCGATTCCACTGCCGGAAAACAGCGACAAGGGCGAGCACTTCCTCGCCTACTTCATCCTGGCCGGCAGCGCGGTGCAGCTGTTCCGGCCGGGGCGCCCGCTGCTGTGGGTGGGCGTGGGGCTGGTGCTGATGGGCGTCGGCATCGAGTTCGCGCAGGGCGCGCTGACCAGCAACCGCACTGCCGACCCGATGGACGCCATTGCCAACACGATCGGCGTGCTGGCCGGCATGGCCACGGCACTGACCCCGTTGCGCGATCTGCTGGTGCGCTGGCGGGGCTGAGGTTCCTGTAGAGCCGAGCCCGTGCTCGGCTTCCTCCCGAAAGGCAGCCGAGCATGGGCTCGGCTCTACAGTAGATCCACGCCATGCGTGGATGGATTGCGCCAGGACAGGCTTGCGGTTACTTCTTCAGCGTGACCTCAT
Organism: Stenotrophomonas sp. DDT-1; assembly: GCF_001580555.1. Classification (NCBI taxonomy): domain Bacteria; kingdom Pseudomonadati; phylum Pseudomonadota; class Gammaproteobacteria; order Lysobacterales; family Lysobacteraceae; genus Stenotrophomonas; species Stenotrophomonas sp. DDT-1. The sequence continues at coordinate 517 of NZ_LEKR01000025.1, read as the reverse complement.
CCAGCACCCACATCGCCGGGCGCGTATCGCCGGTGAAGTTGATGCACAGGTCACCCGTGCCCTGCGTGCCCTTCGGCAGCGCCGCACGCAGGGTCACGAAGCCATCGGCATCGGGCGTGGCCGGCAGCGGTACTTCAGCCAGCACCTTGCCGCTGCAATCGCCGTGACGCACCTGCATTTCGCCATGCGCGCGCCTCGCTTTTTCGAAGCGACGCTTGGGCTCGTCGTGGGCCAGCTGGAAGTAGTACGGAATACGCCCCGCGCGGACCTCCACGCTGCCGATGCCGTCCAGCTGCGCCTGCGGCCAGCGCCAGCACGGCTGGAAGATGTCGACGTTGAACACCGCACGCGTTCCCTCGCGCGGGCCGTCGTCTTCCAGGCGCAGCACCAGCCCCTTCTTGCCCACGCAGCTGAGCAACGCATCGCTGCGGCGGCTGAGCAGCGACTGCGCGGTGAACGTGGCGATGGTCGGCTTCGCGGCCAGCATCTGGCCCTGGTAGAACGCGGCGGCCTGCAC